>DAOTOD010000324.1:0-2256 GCA_035451165.1 Bacteroidales bacterium | reverse complement strand
TATTTGATGTTTATGAAGGGGAAAATATAGAAAAGGATTATAAATCTTATGCTATTAGATTTATACTTGAAAGTGAAGAAAAAACTCTTACAGATGAAGAAATAGAAACTACTATAAATAAACTAATTCAAGCTTTTGAAATTAATTTTAATGCCCAATTAAGAAAATAAATTTTTATATTTCCCTTAATTTCTTATAAAATAAAAAATACTCATAAAACTTAAAAGACTGAAATAATAATTTAAGTAAATTATATCTTGAATTATTATTAGTAAATATATAAACAGACTATTCCCTTATTGTTTAATAAACTTTCCACTTTTATTATAACGCTCATTTTCTATCTTATAAAAATACAAACCCTTAGGTAATTTAGATACATCAATATTTATTTTATTATCTTCTGACAAATAATTTTTTTCTTCTAAAATAAATTTACCGGAAAAGTCATATATTCTTATTAAGAAATTACCATTTTCTTTTATAGAAGTATTTATAGTAATGATATCAGAAGCAGGATTAGGTACAACATTACAATTAATACTATTTTCAACCTCTGACACTGCTAAAGGCAAATATGTCATTTCTACTTTATCTACTATAAGTACACTACCTGAATTAGCAATTGAGTTCATGTTTATATCTATATTACCGGCTAAAAAAGTAATATTAACAGTATCAATATATGGCCAAGAATTATAGTTCATAGGTATTTCAATGAAAGCATAAGTATTCGTAGGAGGCAATTTAATTATAGTCGAATCAAGTTTTACAGATTTTTGTAAAATAGGATCATATCTAAAGCTAATTACAGCAACAACTGCTGTATCTAAGCCCTTAGGAAAATACTTATAGTAAAATCTAACCTTTTCAATATTTTGATTAACAGCACATCCTCCTTCTGGTTCACCAATACCATTAATCTTACCATTAGTTATATAACCTATTGTATCACCATATGGCATTAATATATTTTCAACGCTAATAGCATATTGTCCATCATAACTATCCGTACTTTTTTTAACAGAATAAACTCCTGTATAAATACCAACAAAATTAGGTGTTTCCCAATCGTATGGCTCTTCAAATTGGACAGGTGACCAAGATTCAAAATCACCATTAGGTAATTGTCCATTAACATTAGTAAATTGAATATCATCTATCATAAGATTACTACCTGGTATAAGATTATTATTAAAAACATCAGAACTACTTATAACCAAAGCAAGTGTATCAGGCATCATAATAGTTTGCCAATGAAAAGGTATTTTATATTCTACCCATGTATTTTGTGTACCATACAAACGTGCTATAGCATAAGCTACAGTATTGCCCATTTTTTTCAAGACTACAAACAATGTGGCAGTATCATAAGGTTGAATATTAAATTTAGCATAAAAACTAAGGCTATCAGGAGAATCAGTATAAGGTATTCCTCCACTAATACCTCCCGGCATAGGTTGCCCAATTAATAAAACCCCTGGAATAACATTGCTACCACTACCCACTGTTTGTAGAGTTGCACTATAATTCCCGGAATGAGCATCATTAGAAGGATTAGCATTGCCTGAGCCTATTGTAAAAAAAGATTGCATATTAGCTGTACCAAAACCCGAAGGTTCATAATAATAAGTTTTTACATACCAATTTTCAAAACTACCATTCGGAATACTTTGAGAAAAAACAAGGTTGTTGTTACAAAAACATGCCATTAAAAACATATAAAATAACTTTTTTCTTAACATATTTCTTAACATAATGTTGAATTGTTATTTTTAAATTATTAATTAATGTTTAATAATTAATTTTCTTGT
Source organism: Bacteroidales bacterium (assembly GCA_035451165.1). GTDB lineage: Bacteria > Bacteroidota > Bacteroidia > Bacteroidales > JAKIYJ01 > JAKIYJ01. The sequence goes on along the minus strand of DAOTOD010000324.1, from coordinate 442 downwards.
AATAAAAGAATTACCATTTAATATAAGACTATAAAAATAAATACCATCAGGTAAATCTCGAAGATCAACACTGATTTTACCTACAGAATTTTCTAATAAAGTTTCACTAACTATTTTACCTAATAAATTTCTAATTACTATGCTTGCCTCAGAAACATTTGAAGGAATAAGCCAAGAAAAATTAGCAGTTAAATTAGCAGGGTTAGGATAAACTGGAGGAAAATCAATTCTTGAAATTTTATTTTCTTTAATATTTGAGGGGAAAACACTTGTATAAGCTACTTTAACATAAACAGAATCAGCAGGATTTAAAACATCAAAAAATACATAAGCTATAGTAGAAGTACCAGTATTACTATACGGTCTGTATTCGCCTTCGAAAGTAGTATCACTGAGACCTGGAGCTATTGTAACAACATCAGGACTTATTAAAGTTGATGGA
>DAOTOD010000323.1:0-2265 GCA_035451165.1 Bacteroidales bacterium | reverse complement strand
TAAATCTTTTCTGCTATACTGGTGCTTTCTCTGTTTATGCAATAAAAGGTAAAGCATCATTAATTAACTCTGTTGATTCCTCAGCTAAAGCCTTAACGCTAGCTAATGAAAATATTAAAATAAACAATACAACTAATATTCCTACTCAACTATTTCAAGCTGATGTGATGGAATTCTTAAAAAACTCGCAAGAATTATATGATTTAATCATTGTTGACCCTCCTGCTTATGCTAAACATTAACGAAGCTAAACATAATGCAATACAAGGATATAAAAGATTAAATGAAATGGCCATGAAAAAACTAAATCATGGCGGCCTTTTATTTACTTTCTCATGTAGTCAAGTTATTGATAATCAAATGTTTTTATCAGCATTAACTTCTGCAGCTATACAAACACAAAAAAATGTTAGAGTTTTATATCAACTATCTCAACCCCCAGATCACCCTTATAGTATATTCCACCCCGAAGGAAAATACCTTAAAGGAGCCGTATTACAAATTAACTAACTCTTAAATATTAAACAAACATGCAAAAAATCAGCACTTTATTATTCATAATAATTTCTAATACAATGCTTTTATCTACTTATTATCCTAAAAACACCATTACTAATCTGTACTTGAATAAATATAATGAAAATAAATGGGTCGACTCCGTATATAATTCTTTAACTATCGATGAACGTATTGCTCAACTTATGTTTATTCAAGTATATTCCAATAAAGATACACAATACTATAATGAAATTTCTAATTTAATAAAAAATTATAACATAGGAGGCCTCACCTTTTTCCAAGGAGGCCCAGTTATGCAAGCAATACTGACAAATAAATGGCAACAAGAAGCAAAAACTCCACTACTAGTATCTATAGATGGCGAATGGGGACTAAATATGAGATTAAAAGATAGTGTACCTTCACTGCCAAAACAAATGACTTTAGGAGCTATACAAAATGATAGTCTTATATACCTAATGGCTGCTGAAATAGCTAAACAATGTAAAAGAATAGGCATACAAATAAACTTCGCTCCTGTATTAGATATTAATAGTAATCCTTTTAATCCGGTAATTAATAATAGATCTTTTGGAGAAAATAAAATTAACGTAGCTAAAAAAGGTATTATGTTTATAAAAGGTTTGCAAGATAATGGTGTATTAGCTACCGGCAAACATTTCCCTGGACATGGTGATACTAAACAAGACTCTCATAAAACTCTACCAATTATTTATCACAACAAAACTACTATCGATACCTTTGACATTTATCCGTTCAAAGAAGCAATTAAAATAGGCTTAAACGCTATAATGGTAGCACATCTATTTATTCCTGACATAGATACTAATAAAATAGCTTGCTCATTATCTCCTATTATAATAAAACAAATCCTTATAAAAAATATAGGTTTTGATGGGTTAATAATGACAGATGCTCTTAATATGAAAGGTGTATCCGATTATTATCCGCCAGGCGAACTTGAAGTAAAAGCCTTATTAGCAGGTAATGACATATTATTATTACCCAGTAATGTACCTCTATCTATAAAATATATTAAGCAAGCTATAAATAATAAAATTCTAAATCAAGAAGATATAGAAAAAAGTTGTAAAAAAATATTATCATATAAATATAAATTAGGCCTTTATGACTGGAAACCTATTAATATTAAAAACATATATGACGATTTAAACAATAACTCAATAAAAACAATTAATCGTAAGCTATATCAATCGGCTATAACACTAGTTAAAAATACTAACAATATAATACCTATTAAAAAATTAGATACTTTAAAAATAGCTTCTGTTTCATTAGGTACAGAGAAATTAACCACTTTCCAACAAACTATGAGTAACTATGCTAATATAAATCATTTTAATTTAAATAAAAATGCTAATACTAAGGAAATCAAAAATTTAATTGAAAAACTTAATAACTATAACCTTATAATCATAGGCCTACATAATACTAATGACAAAACCAGTGAAAATTACGGTATTACTAATGAACAAATTTCATTTATAAATAATCTAAAGAAAAATAAAAAAATTATTTTAGACATATTTGCTAACCCATACTCTTTATCATTATTTAAAGATACTTCTTCAATAGAAGCAATTATTGTATCATATGAAAATATAAATTATGCTGAAGATGCCTCTGCACAAATTATCTTCGGCGGAATGCCAGTAACAGGGAAATTACCTGTAAGTACTCCTTTATTTAAAGCCGGTCATGGAATTACTATCAACAATATAATAC
>DAOTOD010000322.1:0-2267 GCA_035451165.1 Bacteroidales bacterium | reverse complement strand
TATACAGGATCGCCTCCAAGTGTAACAACAACAGGCATTATTTGATTTTTTTCTTTATATTCTTCATAATGTTTTGCTCCTCCTTTATGTAAGTGCCAGTGCATTCCTGTAGAATTGTTATTTATAACTTGCATTCTGTACATACCTACATTACGTATATTTGTGTTAGGGCTTATAGTATGTACTAAAGGTAAAGTAATGAAAGGGCCTCCATCATATGGCCAACATTTTAATATAGGCAATTTAGTTATATCAGGAGGGTTCATTATAATTTCCTGACATTCACCTTTTCCTTTTTTTAATTTTGGTAATATAAAGGATAGCTTTTTAAAAGAAGATAATAATTTTATTTTATCTATAATTTTTGTTTTAGGTGTAAATAAAATTTCATTAATAATTTCTTGAATAGAATCAGTTAACTCATCAAAATTATTGATACCTAATGCAAGGCACATTCTTTCTTCGGTTCCGAAGGCATTAATTAATAATGGGAAATTTTTACCTGTATTATTGAATAATAAAGCGGGTCCACCTTTACTAATAACTCTGTCGGCAATTTCTGTAATTTCTAGTTCAGTAGAAACAGGATAATCTATTTTTATTAATTGTTGCTTTTTTTCAAGTAATTTAATAAAATCATTTAATGAATTATAAGGCATAAAACAAGTTTTGATATGATAAATGTGTTTTTAATAAAAATATAATTTATTTATTAAATGTGTTTATATCATTATATTTTGAAGGGCATTTATATATTATTTCATTTGCTTTAAAAATATTATTTATCACTTGCCCTTTAATAATTATTTGTTCAAGTTTTTCGAAATCTTTAGGTATATGTCCATAGTATATAACTTTCATAATTTCTCCATTAAGGTCTTTTATATAAAAACTAAAAGGATATTCCATTTTGAGACTATCGAAATTTATAGTTTTAGATTCAATAGTTCCTACAACAGTATACTCTTTATGTTTATTTTGACGAGCTTCATAAAATGTATCATAAGTTTTAGTATTGAATAAAGAAATAGAAATAATAATGATAATTGACAATATAACTATAAGAAAGAACACGTGAATTTTTTTCATAATTTTATTGTTCTTCTTTTTTGTTTTTAGAGAGATTATTTAGTTTTTTTTCAATTTTAGATATTTTTAAATCAATATAAAATAAATAAAAGCTTAAACATAAAAATATCACTATAATGATTATATAAACAATCCAGATTAAATTAAGTTCTTTCATTATTTAATTTTTTATATATAGAATTAATATTTTTAAATCTAAGAATCATATTTAGCAGCCAATAGCTTAATATAATCCATCCTAATATTGCAGGATAAAGTATAATTTTCATATTCAAGCTTATTTGAGTAGGTAAAACGGGTGTATTATATTTGCCTGGATGTATTGATGTTTCACTTATTTTAGGTAGAACGAAGATAAATGTTAATAAAATTACGAAAGCAAAAATGTTATAAATTGATGATATTTTTCTTTTTAAAGTTAAATTATTAATAGAATTACGAAGTATTTTATAAGCAAAGTAAGCTAACATAGAGATTGCTGCTCCGTTTAGTTTAGGGTCGTTTAGCCAAAATTTGCCCCAAGTAAATTTTGCCCATATCATACCTGTTATAACTCCTAATATGCCAAATATAAGAGCGATGTCAACAGACGAGGATGCAGTTTCGTCGTATTTAATTTTGTTAGTAGAAAGATATTTTATACTATTGATAAAAGAATAGATCAGTAAAAATATCATAGTGAACCACATACAAACGTGAAAAAATATATTACGTATAGATTCACCTATTAATGGAAGTTCAGGAACTTTAATTATTAAACCTGCTATTATTGACCAACCTATTAAGACTAAAGATATAATCTTCCATATGAGTGCTTTCATAGGTATTACATTCCTATTACTATTCTTAATGTCTCTAATCTTTTATTGCAAAGGTGTATTTCAACTTGTTTTTTATCGAAAACATTATAAGATAATTCTCTTGAGAACTGGCTTGCTATATCAGTGTATTCAGGATCATTTTCAGTTCCTTTTTTTACTACTATTTTTAATATCCAGATACTATCTTTTTTATTAAGTTGCAATGTTTTAGGGGTACCGTCAAAAAAATCAGTTTCTTCAAGGTATTCTCCTAATTTTTGAGCTTCTTCTTTTGTGACAGGTGATTTATAATATAAAGTACCTCCATTAATATTAAGTTTTTCTCCAAATTTATTGCAAGCTACTAATGAAGTGCAT
>DAOTOD010000321.1:0-2267 GCA_035451165.1 Bacteroidales bacterium | reverse complement strand
TTTTGCGTTAACTGAATAATAATAAAAATTAAAGTAAAAATGAAACATAAAACAATTATAATTTTATTATTTATGATTTCGATAATTATGAACTCTTGTAACCATATGAATAAAAAGAAAGAAGTTAATGATAAAGAAAATAATGATACTTTTTCTTTTTTAATAGATAGGTTTGCTGATATAAAAATTATGCAATATCAAGTGCCTGAGTGGGACAAACTAAGCTTACAACAAAAGAAATTAGTTTATTACTTAAGTCAAGCAGCTTTATCAGGACGCGATATTATATGGGACCAGAATTATAAATATAATTTGGTTATTCGACGCATTCTCGAAAATATTATAGAACATTATAAAGGAGATAGAAATTCTAAAGAATGGCAAGAATTTATGATATATGTTAAAAGAGTATGGTTCGCTAATGGAATACATCATCATTATTCATCTGAAAAAATGCTCCCAAACTTTAATAAAGATTATTTTATAAATCTTATAAAAAATTCACCCAATTCAAATTGGCCATTGCTTGAAAATGAAAACCTTCAGCAATTAATTGATAAAATAGTGCCTATAATTTTTGACCCTAATGTTGATTCTAAAAAAGTTAATACTAAGGAAGGTGAAGATTTAATAAAAACTTCTTCTAATAATTTTTATGAAGGAGTCACAGAAAAGGAAGTAATAGAATATTATAAAAAAATTAAAATTTATAATGACACTAATCCTATTTCATATGGTTTAAATTCTAAATTGATAAAAATAAATGGTAAAATAGTTGAAAAAACATGGAAAATAGGAGGAATGTATTCGCAAGCAATAGAAAAAATAGTTTATTGGCTAGAAAAAGCCGCTACAGTCGCAGAAAATCAGCTCCAAAAACAAGTAATTCATAAACTTATAGAATATTATAAAACAGGTGATTTGAAAACTTTTGATGAATATAATATATTGTGGGTTAAAGATACTGTATCTCATATTGATTTTGTTAATGGTTTTATTGAAGTTTATGGTGACCCTTTAGCTATGAGAGGTTCATGGGAAGCCCTTGTTAATTTTAAAGATGTTGAAGCTACTAAAAGAGCAGAAATAATTAGTAAAAACGCTAAATGGTTCGAAAATAATTCTCCAGTTTCACCTGAGTTTAAAAAGAAAAACATAAAAGGTGTTAGTGCGAAAGTTATTACTGTAGTTCAATTAGCCGGAGATTGTTACCCTAGTACCCCAATAGGTATTAATTTGCCTAATGCTAACTGGATAAGACGAGTTTATGGTAGTAAATCTGTTACTATTGATAATATTACTTACGCTTACGATCAATCAGCAAAAAATAGTGGATTTATACAAGAATTTGCTTATTCACAAAAAGAAATTGAAATGAATGAAAAATATGGCTATTTAGCATCTAAAATACATACAGACCTTCACGAATGCGTTGGACATGGCTCTGGTCAACTTAAACCAGGCGTGACAGCTGAAGCTCTTAAAAATTATCATTCTGTAATAGAAGAAACTAGAGCTGATTTATTTGCATTATATTATATAATGGATAAAAAATTAATTGAACTTAATATAATGCCTACCCTTGAAGTTGGTAAAACAGCTTATAATAACTATATTCGTAACGGACTTATGACGCAACTCGCTAGAATAGAATTAAATAAAAATATTGAACAGGCTCATATGCGTTGTCGCCAGCTTATAGCTAAATGGGCATTCGACAAAGGACTACAAGATAAGGTTATTGAGAAAAAAATAAAAAATGGTAAAACATATTTTGTTATTAATGATTATGATAAATTGAGATCAATTTTTGCTGAAATGCTAAAGGAAATACAAAGAATAACTTCAGAAGGTGATTATGCTGCTGCAAAAAAATTAGTTGAACAATATGCTGTTAAAGTTGATATTAATTTACATAAAGAAGTTAAGGGAAGATATGATAAACTTAATCTTGCTCCTTATGGAGGTTTTATAAATCCTATACTTACTCCTGTTTATGATCAAAACGGTGAAATTATAGATGTTAAGCTATCCTATTCGGGTGATTATGTAGCCCAAATGATGTATTATTCTAAAAATTATTCTTTCTTACCTTCATATAATTAATTAAATATACAAGAAATGTTATTTTTCTACTATTGTAAGATTTTTTAACTATTGTTAATTAATATTATAATAATAATGTTATAATATTTTTTAATTTTTATTATCATTGAATAAACATATTTATTTTATTTATTTGTATTATTTAAATAATATTTAATACA
>DAOTOD010000320.1:370-2275 GCA_035451165.1 Bacteroidales bacterium | reverse complement strand
AAGGTGTAGAATGGTGTCCCAAACTTCCTCCGAATCTTCCCATTGCCCATTCAATAAACAATAAAGGTATGCCCATTAAAATAAAACACACAAGATAAGGTATTATAAAAGCTCCTCCACCATTTTGAATTGCTTGTACAGGGAATCTAAGAAAATTACCAAGCCCCACTGCATTACCTGCCATAGCCAATACTAGTCCTACCCTCGTACCCCATGATTCTGTCGTTACTTTATAATTATTCATGATTATTTTTACTTATTATAAAAATATAATACTTCAAAAAATCATTTTTCAATAAAAAAATATTAAATAATACAAATTGCCCAAAAATAATAAAATATTTTTGGGCAATTTAAAAAAAATAACTATAAAATTATTATAATTTTATTTTACTGCATCAACAATTGCTTTAAAAGCTTGGGGATGATTCATTGCTAGGTCTGCAATTACTTTACGATTTAAAGTAATATTATGTTCTTTCAGTTTACCTATAAATGAAGAATATGACAACCCATATTCACGTGCAGCAGCATTTATACGAGCAATCCATAATTCACGAAAATTTCTTTTCTTTTCGCGGCGGTGCCTATAAGCATAAACTTGTCCTTTTTCCCACGAATTTTTAGCGACTGTCCAAACATTTTTTCTTCTTCCAAATTGCCCTTTTGTTCTTTTAAGTATTTTTTTTCTACGGGCTCTTGATGCTACATTATTAACCGATCTTGCCATTTTTTTAATTTTTTTTTGCTTCAGCGCTCTTTTTAACAAGAGACTTTAATAAAGCTGAAAGCAATGGTTAAACAATAAAAATTTTATTAATTTGCTAACATAATCTTAACAGCTTTAAGGTTTGCTGAAGACACCAAACCAGGATGTGTCAGATTACGTTTTCTTTTTTTTGATTTTTTAGTAAGTATATGACTTTTATAAGCATGTTTTCTTTTAATTTTACCGGTTGCCGTATAAGAAAACCTTTTCTTTGCACCGGATTTTGTCTTCATTTTTGGCATTAGTTTGTTCTCCTTAAATTTTAATTTATTTTTTAGGTGATAAAATCATTATCATTCTTTTACCTTCCATTTTGGGCAATTGTTCTACCTTTCCATAATCACTTATTTCTTGAGCAAATTTCAACAATAAAATTTCTCCTTTTTCTTTATACACTATAGTTCTACCTTTAAAAACCACATCAACTTTAACTTTAGCTCCATCTTGAAGAAATTTAATAGCATGTTTAAGTTTAAAATTAAAATCATGTTCATCAGTATTAGGGCCCAGTCTTACTTCTTTAACAATAACTTTAGCAGTTTTAGCTTTAATTTCTTTTTGTTTTCGTTTTTGTTCATAAAGAAACTTTTTATAATCAATAACCTTACATACTGGGGGGTTAGCTGTAGGTGAAATTAGTACCAAATCTAATTCTTTTGAACGAGCTATTTCAAGAGCTTCTTGAATTGGATATATTCCTGTTTCAATATTTTCACCTACTACTCTAACTATAGGTTCCTTTATTTTCTCATTAATTTTATATTGTTCTTCCTTATTTTCACGCCTATTATTATGCTGGGGGCGTTGATTTTGTGTAGCTATATTTTATCCTCCTATATTTTTAATTTAATAACTAATAAATTTAATTTATAATATTGTTAATTTCTTCTTCAACCATTTTAACAAAATTATCAATTCCAAATTCTCCCATATCCCCTACTCCATGTTTTCTAACAGAAATTACATTATTTTTTTCTTCTTTTTCTCCCACAATAATCATATAAGGTATTTTTTTAATCTCTGCATCTCTTATTTTACGCCCCATTTTTTCATTTCTGTCATCTATTATTCCTTTTAAATTAAAATTCGATAGCAAATTTAAAACTTTTTTTGCATAATTAACAAATTTTTCACTA
>DAOTOD010000320.1:0-360 GCA_035451165.1 Bacteroidales bacterium | reverse complement strand
AAAATAATCACTTGTTCAGGTGCTAACCAAAGAGGAAACTGCCCACCACAATGCTCTATTAAGATAGCTACAAAACGTTCCATAGAGCCAAACGGTGCCCTATGAATCATAACGGGTCTATGTTTTTGGTTATCAATTCCTGTATATTCTAGTTCAAATCTTTCAGGAAGATTATAATCAACTTGAATAGTACCTAGCTGCCACTTACGCCCTAAAGCATCTTTAACCATAAAATCAAGTTTAGGCCCATAAAATGCAGCTTCACCTTTTACTATTTTAGCTTCTAATCCTTTTTCCTCAGTAGCTTCTATTATTGCACGTTCAGCTTTATCCCAATTTTCGTCAGAACCTATATATTTT
>DAOTOD010000319.1:0-2287 GCA_035451165.1 Bacteroidales bacterium | reverse complement strand
TCCCTTCAGGTTCTTTAAAATATTCTTTTCGATTATTTTTAAATCTTACTTCTACTATATTATAAGTTTTTTTTTGAGTAGAAGGAATAGGAACATTATCAAGCCAATTAAAAGTATTTAGTTTGCAGCAACTAGGACAATAAACCTTATTTATGTCGTAAGGTTTAGGAGTACTTTTACAACCACGTGTAAAAAATATGTTTTCTTCTTTATTAGTTTTCATCTCATTATTAATGAAAGCCACAAATTTACAAATTTTAAGTTAAATTTAGAGTTGAATAAATTTTTATATGAACAATATAATTTTTTGTTTATTTATTAAAAATAAATTAGGTTTGCGGATCAAAATAAAAAATATAAAAATTTTAATTTATTATGGACAAAATTTTAGTTATTGGGGCAGTTGGTCAGATAGGTTCTGAACTTACATTAGAGCTAAGAAAATTATATGGTAATGAAAATGTTGTTGCAGCAGGGCGTAAAACAGCTCCTTCTGACAAATTGTTAAATTCAGGCCCATTTGAATTTCTTGATGCTACAAAGAAAGATTCGTTACTTAATGTAGTAAGAAAGTATGATATTAATATTATTATTAATATGGCTGCTATACTTTCTGCTACAGGTGAGCAGAATCCAATGCTTGCTTGGGAAGTTAATATTAATGGGTTGCTTAATGTTCTTGAACTTGCTCGTGAACTGAAATTAAAACAGGTACTTATCCCTAGTTCTATTGCTGTTTTTGGGCCTTCAACACCAAGAGTAAATACTCCACAAGAAACTATTTTGAAGCCTTCAACAATGTATGGTATTACTAAGGTAACAGGAGAATTACTTGGTGATTATTATGTAAAAAAATATAACCTTGATGTTAGGGGCCTACGTTATCCTGGAATTATTAGTAACGAAACTTTACCAGGAGGAGGTACAACTGATTATGCAGTTGCTATTTATTATGATGCTGTTAAGTATGGCCGATATACTTGTTTTGTAAAGGAAGATACCCGTTTGCCTATGATGTATATGCCTGATTGCTTAAAGGCTACTATTCAACTTATGCAAGCTGATTTTTCTAAATTAAAACATCATTGTGATTTTAATGTTGGGGCAATGAGTTTTTCAGCTGGAGAATTGGCTGCTTCAATAAAAAAATATATCCCATCTTTTGAAATAGAATATAAACCTGATTTTAGACAAGCAATAGCAGATTCATGGCCAATGTCAATAGATGATAGTGCAGCAAGAGAAGAATGGGGTTGGCAACCATCTTATGATTTAGAAGCAATGACTAAAGATATGCTTGAAGTAATAAGTAAAAAGCATAAAGAAGGCTTAATATAAAATTAAAAATTGTAATCCACAATTTTTTAAAAGAGGAAGTAAATTTACTTTAATTGTTTACTTATCAATAAATTATATTGATGAGTTTTAGTAAAAATTATTCTAAAATAAAGATTTAATCGTGTTAATTTATTCTATTTTGCTTAGTGTTTCTTTATTATTTTTATGGTAAAGGTCAAGTGCAACTATTATAGCTGTGAACCCCCAAAAAGGGACAGATGCTTTATCAGTATCAAGAAAATTATTTAATGTTCCATGTATGTAATATGTTATTAAACCTATTAGGAAGGTTAACCCTAACCATCGTATATACTTGTTTTCAGAAGTTCTAAAAACTTTTATACCTGTGTAAATTACTGATATAACAACTGCAACGAAGGTAAGTAATCCTAAAATACCTGCTTCACATAAAGGGCCTATATATTCACTATGTGCATTCCCTCTATCGCCAGCATTTGTACTTATAATAGTTTTATCTTTACTATTTTGATATGGAGCATATATAAATTGATATGTGCCTGGTCCCCAGCCTAAAATAGGTTTTTCTTTAAACATTCGTATAGCTGAATTCCATCTGTTTATACGTTCTAAATTTGAAGCATCTGATGAAATATTATAAATAGATTGTACATGTTCTATGAGATTAGCTGAAGAATCTTGTTTATTTTTTTCTAATTTATTAAGTATTTCTTGTTGAAGTGACCATACTAATACAGTGATTATTCCTGAAATTAATAAAATGTATCTAAATTTAAATCTTATTAGTATTATTATCGTTATTACAATTGCGCCTATAATACTAATCCATGCTGCTCGGCTATATGATAATATTAACGCTAGCAATAAAATGATAATAATTAATAAAACAATATATTTTGTAAATTTTGTATAATTTTTATACAATATAAAGCCAATACATATAGGGATAAACATTGCTATAATAGATCCA
>DAOTOD010000318.1:0-2287 GCA_035451165.1 Bacteroidales bacterium | reverse complement strand
TGTATGGTCGAACTTGATTAAATTCTTGTAATATAATTAAATTTTTTATATTAAAAGGGTCAAATATTTGTATACCTGTTTGAAAACCTGTTCTGTTTTTTGAATCGCCCTTCCCAATTCTAGATAATTTTATATCATCAATAGCTAATTGACCATATAAAATTATTTTTCTCAAAGGATGGTATTTAGCATTTAGTCCTAAAATAATATTATTTTCCCCATTTAATGTATATCTTATAGTTCGAGTTAATATAACAGGGTTAAAAAATTTCCAAGTTAAAGCCTTTCCCCATGGCGATCTAAACATAATACCTTCAAACAGGCCTAATTGTAAATTAGGGAACAAGTTATAAGTAAGGTAATTAAAAGAAGCCGGTTTTTTTATAAAAGGACTTTCCCAAGGATGAGGTGCCCATATAATACCTTTTGTATCAATATTTTGCAACAAAGTTGCCATAGAAACATATTGCAAATGTTGATAATTAATCGTAAATTTTATAAAAGGATATTGAAAAGAATTATCAGATAAAAAAAGTGAACGATATCCATCTCCTATAAAATTTTTCCCTTGCCCTCCTTGTATATTAAGAAATTTAAAAGGAGAGTAACTTATAATACCATAGGCTACTCCATAGTCATAAGCATTTTCTTTAAAATCTTTAACTATAGTTTGCCCTGGAGCTACACCATATTTATTAACATACTTTGTAATATATGTTGGATATTTTGCTTGTGTTTCAATAAAACTTGAATTAACCCATAATTTTTGACTTATTTGTACATTTATATCAAATCCTCTTGAATTAATATATAAAGGATATTTACTATTTTCTTGACCTAAACTAAATTCCATAATAGGATCTATGTAAATTTTAAAAGAATTAGAATCAACTGAAATAAAGTGTTCTGACAACAATTTTCGAATGGCCCACGAACGATCTTTAGCAATACTGCGAGCTTCTGGCAATAATATAGAATCTTTATTAAAATATTTTGAAGTCTCATCAACAATAATTGGTTTAAAAGAAGTATGTATGCTGCTTTCACTTAAAGCTAAAGCTCTATCAATTCGTAATTGAATTTCTTTATTAAGAGGATACAAGCCTTGTGCTTTAATAATAAAATAATTACTAACAAATAGGATTAGTAATATTATAACTTTAATATTTCTCAAAAATATATATCTTTTAATCAACAATAACTTTTAAAAAACAAATTTAGAAAAAATATATTTTTCAATAAAACAAACTAATCAGTACTATAACCATAGCTAAACTTAATCAATCAACTATTTCGCCTATTAAAGTAGCAGAAGTACATTTAGAAATTAATACGTTAACATATTGTCCTGGTTTTTTATTTTTAGCTGGGAATACCACAACTTTATTATAAGTTGTACGCCCCGATAAAAAATCATTACTACGTTTACTATAGCCTTCTATAAGAACTTGTTGTACTTTACCTATTTCTTTCTTATTACTTTGCAAAGACAACTCTCTTTGCAATAAGATGATTTCATTTAAACGTTTTATTTTCAATGATTTAGGCACATTATCTGTTAAATATTCAGCTGCATAAGATCCCGCTCTTTCAGAATACATAAACATAAAAGCTGCATCGAATTTTGCCCATTTCATCAACGATAATGTATCTATGTGGTCTTGCTCTGTTTCAGTGCAAAAACCAGTAATAATATCAGTAGTTATTGAGCAATCAGGAATAAATTTACGTATCGACAATATTTTTTCAGAATACCATTCTCTAGTATATTTTCTATTCATTAATTTTAAAATTCTATTACTGCCTGATTGTACAGGCAAATGAATAGATTTACAAATATTAGGTTTTTCTGCTATCAACAATAACAACTTATCAGAAATATCTTTAGGATGAGAAGTAGCAAAACGCACTCTTAATAAAGGGTTTATAGAAGCTATAGCTTTTAGTAAATCAGGGAAATCAAGCATATAAGAATTATTCCACATATATGAATTAACATTTTGCCCTATTAAAGTTACTTCCCTATAACCATTTTTAAATAACTCTTCGGCTTCTTTAATAATACTTTCAGGATTTCTACTTCTTTCTACCCCTCTAGTATAAGGTACCACACAATAAGAACAATAATTACTACATCCTCTCATTATAGGTATAAATGCACAAACTCCATTTGAATTAAGTTTAACAGGATTTATATCATCATAAGTCTCTGTTTCTGAAAGTTCTACATTTACAACTCTTTTGCTATCTTCTATAGAGTTTAACAAATTAGGTAAAGAGCGATAAG
>DAOTOD010000317.1:0-2295 GCA_035451165.1 Bacteroidales bacterium | reverse complement strand
AAAGCTGGATATTCTATTTCAGGGTAAAAGTCTATTGGCAACTTCATTAAAGAATATAATCCTATAATTATAATTGCTACAAAAATTAATATAGTTGTTATAGGATTTTTTACAGCACTTCCATAGATACTCATAACTATTAATATTTTAAAAATTATTATTAAAGCTAATTAATCAATTAAATTTATTTTACTATTGTACAATCTTTATTTTTGAGCCCTGATTTAATTTTTCCTGTCCTGCAATTATGATTTTATCACCATCTTTAATATTATCACTCATAATTTCTAGTTTATCATCAAATCTTCCTCCTATTAATATAGGCATTTTAGCTACAGTATTATCTTCTTTTGCCACAAAAACATAATAATTATTTGTTCCTTCTTGCCTAACAGCAGCTACCGAAGGTATCACATAAGTTTCTATTTCTCCTAAATCCATAGAAACAGTAGCAAACATACCAGGTCTTAATATTTCTTGAGGATTATTAACAATAAATTCTACCGAAAAAGTTTTAGTTTCAGGACTTATAATTGGATATATCTTATATATTTCTGCATTAAATTCTTTTTCAGGGAAAATATCAACTTTTATTTTAGCTTTCATTCCTTTCTTAATTATTGGATAATACCTTTCCGATAAATTCAATATAGCTTTAAGAGGATTTATTTGCATAATAGTTACTATAGCAGCCTTACCTGATGCAACTGGTGCTCCTGAATACAGTTCCCCATTTTCAAAATATTTTCCAGTAATAACTCCACTTATAGGAGCAACAAGAGTAGTATTACGTGTTAAAAAATCAACATTAGCTTTAGCAACTTCATATTGTGTTTTAGCCAATTCGTATTGTTGTTTCGAAATACTATTAAGTTTATATAAAGTATCCATTCTGTTAAAATTAGATAAAGCATTTTGTAGCTGTTCATTAGCTTGAATAAGTTGCGTTTTATCCATACGTGCAATAACATCACCTTTTGCAACACGGCTTCCTATTTCAACATATATTTCTTCTATGCGACCAGGCGAAGCTGGAGCATAATTAACTTCTTCAAAAGCTTTAAGTGTAGCAGTATAACTAATATTAGTAATTATTTTCTGTTTTTGTAGTGTAATAATTTTAACAGGGTAAACAATTGTATCAGTGCTTAAAGAGCCTGATGTTGAATTTTGTTGTTTTTTACTGTTACACGAACTCAAAAAGAGCACAGCAATAATTAAAATAAAAGAATATCGTTTCATAAGATTTAATTTTATGATATATTTTTAAGTTATAATTTATTATAAAGTTTGTTTAAGGCTGTTTTTGCTTGCAATAAAGTCAATGTAGCATTTATATAATTACTTTGAGCATTAAGATAATTACTATTAGCTTGTACAAATTCAAGACTTGATATTAATCCTTGCCTATACTTATTTTCAATATTATTTAAAACTTTTTTAGCAATAATTATATTTTCTTGCTGAGTTTTAAAATTTTCTAAAGCATTGTAATAATTAAAAAGTAATTGCTTATGTTGAGTTTCTAGCTGTTCTTTTACTAGTTCTATATTACGACGTGATACATCCAAATCAATTTTAGCTTGCGACACTCTAGCTTTTCTTAATCCACTTGAAAATATAGGTATTGAAACATTTAAGCCTGCTAAATGGTTAGGCGTCATATCGAAGCCAGTAGTTTTAATTTTTTTAGTATAACTATAAAATCCAGCTATTGTAGGAGCATAAGACCAATTTTGTAAACCTAATTGTTTTTCTTTAAGATTTACTTGCGATTGCATAAGTTGGTAATTAACATTATCACTAACTTGAAAATCCTTATTAACCAAAATCTCATAATCTATATTATCAATAATTTGATTTATATTATCTGATAGTTCAATTTTAGTATCTGGAGGTACACCTAATTGAAATTTTAATATATTATATCCTATTTCTATGGCCCTTTCTAGTGAATTTTGATTATTTTTAAGTTGGTTAATAGTCATAGTAAGTTGGTCAACATCTATTTCTTCTGCTGCACCAGCTTTATACAAATTCGTTTTATGTTTTAATAATTCATTAAGATTATTAATGTTTTCATTAATAATTTGTAAAGTTTGTTGAGTAACTAGAATACTATAATAAGAATTTATCACACTTTCTTTTACATCAAGTTCATTTAAAACTAAATTTTGATTTGCTATTTTATCAACTATTTTTGCTATTTGTAAGCCTACCATATATTGACCACTAAAAATCAACTGAGATAATTGTACTTTGCCACTAAACTGATCACTCATAATAATAGGCTTA
>DAOTOD010000316.1:0-2298 GCA_035451165.1 Bacteroidales bacterium | reverse complement strand
TCTATAGCTTTTATTACTTTTTTCTTTTTAAAAGAAAAAAATATGTTTATGGAAGGGGTTATGTTATTTACGCCAGTTGCTTACCAAACTGAAATAAAACATATTCTTTTAACATCACGTCGCCTTTTAACACGTTATTTTATAGGATTATGTATAGATGTAACTATAGTAATTATTGCTATTACTACTTGTATGTCACTTTTAGGTATCAAAAATGCTTTTGTTATAGGCGTTATTGCAGGTATATTGAATATTGTCCCTTATGTAGGCCCTATAATTAGTGCAATTATAGGTATATTGCTTGCTTTAAGTACAAACCTTCAATTAGATTTTTATACACAGATGTTACCCCTTATAATTAAAATGGCAATAGTATATATAACAGTTAATACCATAGAAGGTTATATTTTACAACCATTAATTTTTTCTAAAAGCATAAGAGCTCATCCTTTAGAATTATTTTTATTAATCCTAGTAGCAGCTACTATTGCTGGTGTTCCAGGTATGGTGTTGGCTATACCTTTTTATACTGTGTTTCGTATAGTTGCAAAAGAGTTTTTTAGTAGGTTTAGAATTATTAAAAAAATTACTGAAAAAATTTAATGATAACTTGAAAATTATTATAAAAAATAAACTTGCAATATTCTCTTATTTAACATTATATAGAATATTTAATTATTTACTAGTTTGCTTAGGTTTTTTATGGTCATTAGTAATTAAAAAAACTAAAGTAATAGGGCTCCCGTATGCCTTATCTTTTGAGCCTTCTAATCTTTGTAACCTTAAATGTTTACAATGTCCTTCAGGTAATGGGACTTTGACCCGCTCAAAAGGTATAGCAAACTTTAATGATTTTAAACAAATTATTGATGAGGTTAGTAAATATGTTTTTTATTTAAATCTTTATTTTCAAGGAGAACCTTTTATGAACCCTCTTTTATCAGAAATGATTGATTATGCTAACCATAAAAAAATATATACCGTAGTTTCTACAAATGGGCATTTTATTAATCAAGATATTGCATATAAAATTATTAAATCAGGTTTATCTAAAATAATAATTTCTGTTGATGGTATTACACAAGATGTTTATCAAACTTATAGAGTAAATGGTAATGTCAACAAGGTTATTGATGGAATAAAAATAATAGCTAATGCTAAAAAAGAACTTCGTAAAAATAATCCTTTAATAGTTTTACAATGTTTGGTTTTTTCGAGCAATGAAAATCAATTATTAGAAATTAAACAACTGGGTAAAAATATAGGTGTTGATGAAATTACTATAAAAACTGCTCAAATTTATGATTTTAGTAATGGCAATAAGTTAATACCTGACAATAAAAAATATTCTAGATATATACAATTAGCTTCGGGAGAGTGGGTAATAAAAAGTAATAAACCTAACCGATGCTTTTTACTTTGGTCGTCTAGTGTTATTACTTGGGATGGTTTTGTTGTACCTTGTTGTTTCGATAAAAATGCTAATTATGTTTTGGGAAATTTAAAATCAAATACTTTTACTAAAATATGGTATAGTGAAAAGGCAAATGATTTTAGAAAGAAGGTATTAACAAATAGAAGAAATATAGATATATGTTCAAATTGTACACAAGGGCTTAATAAATTATAGAAGCTAAATAGTCATTATGTCTTTTTCTTTAACTTCTAATATTTTATCAATTTTATTTATATAAGAGTTTGTTAATTCTTGTATTTCACTTTCAAGCTTTTTTATTTCATCTTCAGGTATCCCTTGTTTTTCAAGTTTTTTAGCAGTTTCATTAGCATTACGACGTATATTTCTGATAGCTATTTTAGCATTTTCAGCTTCGATACGAGCTTTTTTTACAAGTTCTTTACGCCTTTCTTCTGTGAGAGGTGGTACAATAATTCTAAGTACTTCTCCTTCGTTTTTAGGATTAAACCCTAAATTGGCAGCAAGAATAGCTTTTTCTATAGTACTTAAAATGCTTTTATCCCACGGTTGAACAATGATTTGACGAGGGTCTGGGGTATTTATGTTGGCTATTTGTTCTAACGGAGTCATTGTCCCATAATAATCTATTTTTATACCTTCAAGCATTTGTGGGCTTGCTTTACCAGCTCTTATTTTCTGAAACTCTTTCTCAAGATGTTGAATAGCAAGCTGCATATTTTCACGTGTTTCTTCAATACACATTAACGTTTCTTCAGCCATATAATAAACATTTATTAATGCTGCAAATATATAAAAAACTAAATTAATAATTGATTGTTATGTTTATTACTATTTTGTTTTTATTGATTAATTTGTTTGTT
>DAOTOD010000315.1:0-2312 GCA_035451165.1 Bacteroidales bacterium | reverse complement strand
CTCCACAAATAATCAACATATCCAGGCGATGTAGATATTAAAGAAGATGTTCCTACGCAAATAGTAGGAGGATTAGCAGTTGTATTTAGCACAGGCAAAGGATTAACAGTAAGTGTAATTTGTTGAGAAGCAGTACAACCGTTCGAACCGGTAACATTAACAAGGTAGGTAGTAGTTGCAGTAGGACTAACAGTTATAGGATTTTGGCCCGCCGGATAACCTGTCCATGAATAATAAATACCATCATGGGCAGTTAAAGTAGCTGTATCTCCTTTACATATTGATGGGGGAGATGCAGTAGCAGCAGGTATAGGAGCAGGTAATATATTTATTTGACTTATTGCTGAGTCAAGATTATTGCACGAACCTCCCCATACATATAACTTTATAGTATAAGTACCGGGCGAATTATAAGTCACAGTAGGAGTTACAGCAGAGGAAGAACTTGGTATACCTCCTTGAAATATCCATTGTAAATTATTTTGTATGCTAGCAGAGGCATTAAAGTTTACGTTAAATCCTGGACAAGTATTTGAAGTTGATTGAGTGAAACTTGCTTGAGCAGGAAAATCTGTAACTATAGGAAATATAGCTAGACTAATATTTAAAGGGAAAGAATAAGTAGTATTATATTGGTACCATAGTCCATCAGATTGTTTTTCCCATACTTCTGAAGGAACTGTTTCGCCATGAGTATTACTTTGAATATCTAGTGTATCATATACTCCTGCCCAATTTAAATTTGAAAAATCAACACCTACAAAAAAAGATCCTGATATAGAAACAGGGGAATTAAACATTACTTTAGTAAAATAATTATTATTAACATCCGACATTATTTTTTGCATAGTAAGAGTTTTTGATGCTATTATTGTTCCTGGTTGCCCTCCAGAATTACTGTATATATTTACCGAAATAGTTTTTTGAGGATTAGATGACCATGCATGCCCAAAAGCTATAAATACTCCAAGTACTTTGGGATAACCCTGTGAATTAGCAAAGTAGTTTGCTTTAGCTTTGTCATCATAATAATTTACTCCATTAACCCAACCATCAGCTCCAGGGGTTGAACCTACATAATAACTAGTGACTGTCCATACATTATTATATTTCCACATATTTATAGTATCACACATGTTTTTGTTATCATAATTGCTCAACTTATTATTGTATACTATATTAATGTTAGCGTCGTAGTCACATATTTTTTTACCACCAGCATTAATAACTATAGGTTTTTTAACTTCTTGAGAATAAATAATGTTTATGATAAACATTTCTATAATAATTATACACAATAACTTTTTTACTAAATATAAATATTTAAACATAATTTTTTACATTTAATTTGTTGATTTATATAAATATACAAAAAAATATAAAAAATTGTATAATAAAATTAAAAATTTTTAAGTTCGTTTATTTTACAATTTAACTATGCAATCTGAGTTATAAATATGTTTTTATAAGGTCTATTATTTTTGTTTCTTCTTCTATTTTGAACCAATGTATGTCTTTATCTTTTTTAAACCATGTAATTTGTCTGCGAGCATATCTTCGAGTATTAGTTTTTATTTTTTCAATAGCTTCATTAAGCGAAATTTTGCCATCTAAATACATAAATATTTCTTTGTAACCTACGGTATTCAAAGCGTTGTAGTTTCGCCATGGAAGTAATGATTTTACTTCATTTACAAGTCCTTCTGATATCATTTTCTCAACTCGCTCGTTAATTCGGGAATGTAATTCTTTTCTTTCAGTTTCAATTCCTATTTTTAAAATACGGTAAGGCCTTTCTTTTATTTTATTTAATCGTAATTTTGAATATTGTTGTCCTGACGTTATACATACTTCAATAGCACGTATAATACGATTAGGATTATTTAAATCTACTTTATTATAATAGTCAGGATCTAATAATTTTAGGTCTGTTTTAATACTTTCTATGCCTTCTTTTTTATATTTTGTTTGCAATGATTTTCTAAGAGCAGGGGAGGGGTCAGGCAATTCGTCTATACCATAACATACAGCATTTATATATAGGCCTGAACCACCTGTAAGTATTGCTATGTTTTCGTTAGTAAATATTTTGTTCAATAAATTATTGACATCTTGTTCATATTTAAAAACATTATAATTTTCATTTATTGATAAATTACCTACAAAATAATGTTTAGCTAATTTTAGCTCTTCTTTTGTAGGAGCAGCAGACCCAATTTGTAATTCTTTATATAATTGCCGAGAATCTGCATTAATTATTTTGCAATTAAAATGTTGGGCAATATTTATAGATAATTTTGTTTTTCCTGAAG
>DAOTOD010000314.1:0-2315 GCA_035451165.1 Bacteroidales bacterium | reverse complement strand
ATACATTTTCTGCTACCATGTTCAAATCATTTCTTATTAAATCAACAATAGTATTGTGTTCAGCAATTTCTTTAAAATTATTTAAAATAATTGTTTCTGCATTTTCAATATTAGCATCTATAGTACCTTTCATAGGGAAAGACGAAATAATATTATCTTCTATTGAAACAAAAGGTTCTGGAGAAAAACATACAAATTCATCTTTATAGAATAACTTACAAGGCGCCGATACACTTGTAAATATTTCATATAGTGTATAATTAGTCTTTACTTTTGTAGGAAAAGTAAGATTGGTAAGATAAGAATTGCCTCGCATAAGATTCTGATATACAATATTGAAAGAATGCAGATATTGCTTATAAAGTACAGGAAATATTTCAAACTTAATTTTTTTATCATTTTTAATGTCTAATTTTTTATCATAATTACTTTTACCATTAATTTCGTAAAATATATGCTCTTGTGCAGCTAATTCTAAAGGAATTATTTTTATCTTTGATATATCGTAATTAATTATTACTATAAAAGGTATCTT
The DNA here is from genome assembly GCA_035451165.1 of Bacteroidales bacterium. GTDB lineage: Bacteria > Bacteroidota > Bacteroidia > Bacteroidales > JAKIYJ01 > JAKIYJ01. The sequence goes on along the minus strand of DAOTOD010000314.1, from coordinate 1,780 downwards.
ATTTAAAGCAAATTGATTAATCTGGTTAATAATCATATAAAAAAAGTATATGCTACCCTTTTAAACAAAATAATTAAACATAAAACAAAATTAATTATTTAATGGTAAGTTTAAATGATATTAATGTTTTAATAATTGATAATCATGATTCTTTTACTTATAACATTATTCAATTAATTAAACAGTATCATTGTCGATATACAGTTATAAAAAATACAGAAATAACATTTGATATTATTAAAAATTACACTCATATACTCATTTCGCCTGGGCCTGGATTACCTACAGAAACTATTAATATAAAAGAAATTATTAAAACCTATTATGCAACACATTCAATATTAGGTATTTGTCTTGGGCATCAAGCTATAGCTGAATGCTTTGGAACTTCTCTTATTCAACTTACAAAACCTGCACATGGTATTGAAACTGAAATCAAATTAGATTTATCAGAACCTTTATTTAAAAACTTACCAGTTAAAATTAATGTTGGTAGATATCACTCTTGGGTAATTAAAAATAGCAGTTTAAATAAAGATTTTAAAATAACTGCTAAAACAGCTGATAATATTATAATGGCTATAAGTCATAAAATGTATAAACTTAAAGGCATACAATTTCATCCTGAATCTATTATAACTCAACATGGAAATAATATAATCAAAAATTGGCTAACAATTGTTTAACTTTAAAAAATGCTTATTTACTTTAAATTATTAATGAAATTTTTAAAACTTAAAATAGTAACAATCAAATATAAAAACAGTATAAAAAATTGCAAATTAAATATTTTTACCATTTGTTAAAAATTATATTAAAATATTGTGTTGTTGTCTTATTATTATTGCAATTAATAGATGTTAATAATCTTAAAGCTCAAAAAAATAACAAAACAGAGCAAGAATTAATTGCGAAAGCTTATGCTCTGTATAAAAATAAAGATTATGTAAGAGCTTTACCTTTATATTCACAACTTTTAAGTTTATATCCTAAAAATCCATATTATAGTTATAGATTCGGTGTATGTTTGTTATTTGGAGACCGCCGTGATTTATACAAGCCTCTTCAATATATTAATTATGGTGCTGAAAAAAATATAGATGACCCTCAAATTTATTATTATTTAGGATTAGCATATCATTTAAATTATAGATTCCCTGAAGCTATAAGAGAATATGAAAAATACAAAAATTTAAATAAAAATGATAAATATGCCGTAACTCAAGCTAATTACTCCATTTTAATGTGTAATAATGGAATTAATCTTTTAAAAAAAGTAAAAGACCTATATGTAATAAGTAAAAACGAAATTAGCATAAAAGATTTTTATCGTTCTTATGATATTAGCAATTTTGGAGGTAAATTCTTAGCAAAACCTGAATTTTTAAAATCTAGGCTCGATAAAAAATATAAAAACAATTCTATAATATTTCTCTCAGATAATAATTCTATTATTTATTTTTCAAGCTATGGAGAAAAAAATAAAACAGGAAAAGATATTTATCGTTCGCAAAAATTACCTAATGGGAAATGGTCAAAACCTGAACGATTAAGTGATGTTATAAATACACCTTACGATGAAGATTATCCTTTTTTATTGCCAGACGGTAAAACATTATATTTCTGTTCAAAAGGTCATAATTCTATGGGAGGCTATGATATTTTTAAATCTACTTGGGATACTATAACACAAGAATGGAGCACCCCTGAAAATCTTGATTTTGCAATTAATACACCTTCTGATGATATACTTTTTGTCACTGATACTAGTCAATTATAT
>DAOTOD010000313.1:0-2316 GCA_035451165.1 Bacteroidales bacterium | reverse complement strand
ATTTGGGTTCAAAGAAGTTTTTATAAAAATTTAGCAGAAAAATAAAAATTAACAATGAGTAATATATTCAATATTTTTATAAAATCTATATTTATAGATAATATGGTATTTGCCTATTTCTTAGGTATGTGCTCATATTTAGCTGTTTCTAAAACTGTAAAAACTTCAACTGGTTTAGGTATAGCAGTAACTTTTGTACTCATTATCACAGTACCTTTAAACTGGATTATAGATAATTATTTATTAAAACCAGGAGCTCTTATATGGTTAGATAAGAGTTTTGCTGAAGTAAATTTAAGTTTTCTGAGTTTTATATTATTTATAGCTACAATAGCTGCTATTACACAGTTTGTTGAAATGGTAGTAGAAAAATTTTTACCCGCTTTATATAATGCTTTAGGTATATTTCTGCCTTTAATTGCTGTTAACTGTGCTATTTTAGGAGGCTCGTTATTTATGCAGCAACGTGATTTTGACACATTAGGAGAAGCAACTGTATATGCTTTAGGCTCAGGTTTAGGATGGGCTCTAGCTATCATATCTATTGCAGCGATAAGAGAAAAACTTGCATATTCAAATGTACCTGCTCCTTTAAAAGGATTAGGAATAACATTTATTATTACTGGACTTATGGCTATAGCTTTTATGAGTTTTATGGGTATTAAAATATAAAAATTATGACATTGCTCTTAGGAATAGGACAAATTTTAAGTATTAGCGTACTCGTATTTTTAGTGATAATAATATTTTTAGTTAGCCTTTTGTTGTATGCTAAGGCTAAATTGGCTCCTTCAGGGCCAGTTAAAATAAAAATTAACAACGAAAAAGAAATAGAAACCAATGCTGGTTCTTCTTTATTATTAACTCTCTCTCAACATCAAATATATTTACCATCTGCTTGTGGAGGAAGTGGAACATGTGCAATGTGTAAATGTCAAGTTATTTCAGGCGGAGGTAATATACTACCTACCGAAGTTGGCTATTTTACAAGAAAACAACAAATAGAAAAATGGAGATTAAGTTGCCAAGTTAAAGTAAAACAAGATATGGAGATAATTATTCCTAAGGAAATATTTGGAATAAAAAAATGGGAATGTGAAGTTATCTCTAATCGTAATGTAGCAACTTTTATTAAAGAACTAATTCTTAAATTGCCTGAAAATCAATATTTATCATTTGAACCCGGCAGTTATATTCAGATAGATGTTCCTCCTTGTGAAATATCTTTTTCTGAAATGATTATCGAAGACAAATTTAAAGCCGATTGGGATAAATTAAATATGTGGGCATTAAAAATGAAAAATCCAGAACCCATTTTTAGAGCATATTCTATGGCTAATCATCCGGCTGAAGGTAATATTATAAAACTAAATGTAAGAATAGCAACTCCTCCCTGGGATAATAAAACTAAATCTTTTAAAAATGTTAACCCAGGTAAATGTTCTTCCTACATTTTTTCCCGTAAACCAGGCGACAAGGTTACTATTTCAGGCCCTTATGGGGAATTTCATATTCAAAATTCACAACGTGAAATGCTTTATATTGGTGGCGGTGCTGGAATGGCTCCTCTTCGCTCACATATATTTCATCTTTTCCTAACCCAAAAAACTAACAGAAAAGTCTCATACTGGTATGGTGCTCGTTCTTTAAGAGAAATTTTTTATGAAGAAGATTTTAGAGAGATAGAAAAAATATTCCCAAATTTTTCTTTTTACATAGCGTTATCAGAACCATTGCCTGAAGATAATTGGACAGGTTATAAAGGTTTCATACATCAAGTAGTATTAGATAACTATTTAAGTAAACATCCCGAACCTGAAGAAATTGAATATTATTTATGCGGCCCTCCTGTTATGAATGCTGCTGTTTTAAATATGTTAGACAACTTAGGAGTAGCTAAAGAAAATATTAGATTTGATGATTTCGGAGTCTAATAAATGCTTTAAAAACAAGGTTCTTCAAAAGGGCACATAATTGTACAATCATTCATTACTAAATAATTACCGAGCATATCGTAAACACGACAGTTAAATTCTGCTTTTACCCTTATTAAAACTCCTGGTGATAAAAGCGTTGCTTCTTTTATTACGAATAAACTACTTGATTGATCACCCCATTGAGATGAATATAATTTACCTTCGCCATCTATCCAAGTAACTTCTACCCCATTAATAGTTAAAGTATCTGTAGTAGAAGTATCTACATTGACCAACGAATACCACGATATTGTTTCATTAGGCTTAAAATAATTATTAAATAAAGAATCTCCATTCCAATTAGACTGTTTATAAATATTCTTAAATGAAATACGTATTC
>DAOTOD010000312.1:0-2329 GCA_035451165.1 Bacteroidales bacterium | reverse complement strand
CCATAGCAGTAGCAACACATCCTGCCCATACCTTACCTCCTGGGCCTAATTGGTCAGGAGGACATAATTCATTGTAAAAAACTCCTTGATCCCATTTACTTGTCAATAAAGGTAATACTGATTTATTATTTTTATTTATGTTACCTGTAAGAAGATTTTGCCATTCCTTATAGGTTTCATAATACGGTTCAATTTTTTGCTCTTTAGCATCTATTATTTGTTTCTTACACCAATCAATCCAACTAATATATGCTGGTGGCAATGAAAACTCATTTTCATAACTATACTCTTTTGAATAAGCTAATACAGGTTTAACAGCATCATCACCCGAAATTATTATAAATCCTTCAGGATAAACAGAAAAAATATAAAGAACGGGCCGATTAGCATCAGATATTAAATCATATAAACTTACCTTATAAATGTTACTCCCCACTTTTGCATATTCACCTCTTAAAAAATTTTCAGCAACTTTTTGTGCTTCTTGATAACTTATATCACGAGACAATAAAATATTTAGTTGAAGGATAAATAAAAAAGTAATAAATAATTTTAAATGAAAATTAGGCATAAAAAGCAAAATTTAATTTTAATATTTTACAAAGTTATTATTTTATTAATTATTATCATTACAAACAAGTTATTTTTATTAATTTGCACTCCAAAAACTTATACATTATAAAGTTAAATGAAACTTTTAATAATTAACATAAAAGAGTTATTTCAAATAGAATATTTTCCTAAAGATAAAGTATGTGGCAAAGATATGTCACATATAAATTCAATAAAAGATGCTTATTTATATTGTGAAGATGGTAAAATTTCAGACTTTGGAGAGATGAAAAAATTAAACAAAGAACTAAATTCTACTAATATTAACATAATAGATGCTAAAGGCAAAATGGTATTGCCTGCCTTTTGTGATTCTCATACACATATTGTATTCCCTAGCAGCAGAGAAAATGAATTTGTTGATAAGATAAATGGTATGTCTTATGAAGAAATTGCTAAACGAGGTGGTGGTATTTTAAATTCTTCAAAAAAAATAAAACTTATATCAGAAGAAGAATTATATGATATCAGCTATCAAAGAATAAAAGAAATAATGTTATATGGAACAGGTAGTGTAGAAATAAAAAGTGGTTATGGTCTTTCTACTCCAGAAGAATTAAAAATATTAAGAGTTATCAAAAAATTAAAAGAAACTATATCTATTAATATTAAAGCCACTTTTTTAGGCGCACATGCTATACCTTTAGAATATAAAAATAATGCTGATGAATATGTAAATATAATTATAAATGATATGCTCCCAAAAGTAGCTGAAGAAGGGCTCGCTGATTATATTGACGTATTTTGTGAAAAAGGATTTTTTACAGTAGAACAAACTGAAAAAATATTAGAGGCTGGTATAAAATATAATTTAAAACCTAAAATACACGCCAACGAACTATACCTTTCTGGAGGAGTACAAGCAGGAGTAAAATATAATGCTTTATCAGTTGACCATTTAGAATGTATTAGTGATAATGAAATAGAAACTTTGTTAAAATCGGATACTATACCTACTTTGTTACCAGCAACTTCATTTTTTCTTGGCTTGCCATATGCCCCAGCAAAAAAACTCATTAACGCAGGGCTACCTATAGCAATGGCAAGTGATTATAATCCAGGTTCGGCTCCTTCAGGTAATATGCAATTTGTTTTTTCATTAGCTTGTATTAAATATAAGTTAACCCCTGAAGAAGCCTTAAATGCCATTACTATAAATGGTGCAGCAGCTATGGAAATAAATAATATTACAGGTTCAATTGCAAAAGGGAAAGACGCTGATTTTATTATAACTAAAAGCATACCTTCATTAACTTTTATGCCTTATAGTTTTGGTTCGAATAAATTAGATACTCTGATAATAAAAGGTAAACCTATTTTGAAAAATTTAAATTAAAAACATAATTAAAATAATTATGAAAAGGCTCATAGAATGTGTCCCTAACTTTAGTGAAGGGAATGATATGAATATCATAAAACAAATAACTGATGAGATTGAAAAAGTAGAAGGTGTTAAACTACTTGATGTAGATCCAGGCAAAGCTACAAATCGTACGGTAGTTACCTTTGTTGGGGAACCCGAAAAAGTAATTGAAGCTGCTTTTAATGCTATCAAAAAAGCGGCTGAAGTTATTGACATGCGAAAACATAAAGGAGCTCATCCTCGTATGGGAGCTACAGATGTTTGCCCTTTAATACCGATAACCGGTATAAGTATGGAAGAAACTGTTATTTATGCTAGAAAATTAGCTGAAAAAGTTGGTAACGAACTAAATAT
>DAOTOD010000311.1:0-2341 GCA_035451165.1 Bacteroidales bacterium | reverse complement strand
ATATATTCGATAGATGGGGGAAAATTTTATTTCATACAAACAATATACATGAAGGGTGGGATGGTAATATTAATGGTAAACCCGCACCCGAAGGAGTTTATGCCTATAGAATATTCTATAGAGATGCTACCAAAACAAAAAAAATTAAATATGGACATGTCGTCTTATATAGATAAATATTAACGCTATTTTTCATTTTTAAAATTTTATATTAATAATATTTTTTTTACTTTTGTAGTCTATTATTAAAATAAATATTATTTAATAACTTTATCTTTATTAGTATGTCAAAAATCAAAGTTGCTATTAATGGTTTCGGCCGCATAGGTAGAATTGCATTTCGATTTATGCTTCAAAAAAATAACATTGAAGTAGTTGCAATAAATGATATTACTGATTGTAAAACACTCGCTTATTTGTTAAAATATGATTCTGTGCATGGACAATTCAAGGAAAATGTATCTTATGACCAAACAGGTATAATTATTAATGGTCAGCATATCAAAGTTTTTGCTGAAAAAGATCCTCTATTACTACCATGGAAAAATTTAGACGTTGATTTAGTATTAGAATCAACAGGTAAATTTCTTACAAGCGAAGAAGCAGGTAAGCATATTAAAGCAGGAGCTAAAAAAGTTATAATATCAGCACCTGCAAAAAGCGACGATATTAAACTTATTGTATTAGGAGTAAACGATAATATGCTTTCTGCTGATGACTTAATTATATCAAATTCGTCATGTACAACTAACTGTATAGCGCCTATAATTAAAGTATTAGACCAAGTATGGGGAATAGAAAATGGCTACCTTACCACTGTTCATGCATATACTGGAGACCAAAGATTAATTGATACCCCACATAAAGATTTGAGAAGAGCAAGAGCAGCAGCAGCTAATATAATCCCCACATCTACTGGGGTTGCCAAAGCCGTAATAAAAATATTCCCTCATTTAAAAGGTAAATTAGCTGGTTCAGCTATAAGAGTTCCTGTAGCTGATGGCTCTTTATCTGACTTAATAATAACTCTTAAAAAATCAGTTACTAAAGAAGAAATAAACCAAGAATTTAAAAAAGCTGCTGATTCTTACCTTAAAGGTATATTACAATATACCGAAGAACCTATCGTATCATCTGACATTATAGGAAACACAGCATCGTCTATTTTTGATGCAACCCTTACTGACATTTTAGGAGAAAAAATGAATCTTGTAAAAATTGTTGCATGGTATGACAATGAGGCTGGTTATTCATATCGTTTGGTAGAACTTATAGAAAAAATGTGTTAATCATTATAATAAATTATAAATAAGTACTTTAATAAAATAATATTTTAATTTATTAAGCAGGTTGTTTTTTTATGATAAACAATCTGCTTTTTATGTTTTATACTAAAAATTATTTTTAAATTATGAATAATAATATTAATAAATCGGCCGTCCAACCTATTTATTTTGCTATATTGATATCCATAGGTTTTCTGTTAGGAACATATAATAATTCTCTTAAAACTAATAATCAATATTATAAAATATTAGAAGTGATAAATGCCGTTAATCAAGAATATGTTGACACTGTAAAAACTGATAAATTAGTAGAATTAGCCATTAATGGTCTTTTACAAGGATTAGACCCTCATTCATACTACATTAATTCAGAAGATTTTACCGAAAGTAATGATTTATTGCAAGGATCTTTTGATGGTATTGGTATTCAATTTAGACTAGAAAAAGATACTATTATTGTCATTAACACCATCAATGGTGGCCCTTCTGAAAAAGTAGGACTTAAAGCTGGTGACAGAATTGTAAAAATTAATGGAGAAACTGTTGCAGGAGTCAAAATTAAAGAAAATGAAGTCATACATAAATTAAAAGGTCCTAGAGGAACAAAAGTTCAAATTAGTGTGTTTAGAAAAAATGTAAAATCTCTTATAGATTTTACAATTACTAGAGATGCAATACCCGTTTATAGCATTGACGTTGCCTACATGATTTTAAATGATATAGGCTATATTCGCATTAGCAGATTTTCAGCAACAACTAAAGACGAATTAATAAAAGAATTATTATCTTTAAAAAACAAAGGAATGAAAAAGCTGATCCTTGATTTAAGAGGCAATGGTGGGGGATATATGGATGCTGCTATTGATATATCAAATGAATTTTTATTTAAAGGGAATACTATCGTTTTCACTAAAGGTAGAAATAGGAAACCTGAATATTTTTTCGCTAACGGCAAAGGACATTTTCAACAAGGTTCTCTTATAGTATTAATTGATGAACTATCAGCTTCAGCATCCGAAATTGTTTCAGGAGCAATTCAAGATTGGGATCGAGGA
>DAOTOD010000310.1:0-2376 GCA_035451165.1 Bacteroidales bacterium | reverse complement strand
GCCCCCTACTCCTGAAAGAGATGAAATATTAATGTTTATACATAATTCAACAAGAGGCATAATGAAAGGGTATTGCCCTAATGGTTACGATAGATAATTTTTAAATTTATTGTGTTTAGACAACCCGAATTTTAAATATGAATATAATTTTACAAAATGTCGGGTTTAGTTTTAGTGAAAATAAATTTCTGTCGAATATTTCTATTAATTTATCTATAGGTCAATCTTATGCTATTATAGGTCCTAATGGGTCTGGTAAATCTACACTTTTAAAATTAATAGCTGGTTATCTTACACCATCTGAAGGTGTAATTGAATATATTGTAAATGGTAAATTAATTAATGGTAATGATATATTTAAATACATAGCTATAGCAGCACCTTACATTGAACTTATAGAAGATTTTACAATAAAAGAAATGATAAAATTTCATTTTAAATTTAAAAAAATTATTAATAACTATTCTATAGATTTTATAATAAATAAAGCTAATCTAACAAAATATCTTTATACTTTTATAAGTAATTGTTCTTCAGGAATCAAACAAAAATTAAGGTTGACTTTAGCTTTGTTTTCAGATGTCCCTGTTTTATTGCTTGATGAACCACTTACAAATCTTGATAATACTACAACAGAATGGTATTTATCAGAGTTTAACTCAAAAATTTTTAGGCAAAATAAGCTGTTAGTGATATGTTCTAATAACAATAATAATGAATATTTTTTTTGTGATGAAATAATAACTCTTAAACCAAAATAAAAATAATAGAATTATAATATTATATATGACATTTTATGATGATTATTTTATAAACAATAATAAGCGTCGTTTCCATTCTTATTTAAGTGATATTAAAAAAATATTTGGAGGTCGAGTTCAAAAATTATCAATAAATGCAGGCTTTACTTGTCCTAATAGAGATGGGACGAAAGGCAAAGGAGGGTGCACATTTTGTCTTAATGAAGCGTTTAACCCTTCTTATTGCCGTAAATATGAAAGTATTACTAAGCAAATAGAAGAAGGAATTAAGTTTCATAAATGGAGGTATAATAAGGCAACAAAATATATAGCTTATTTTCAAACATATTCAAATACTTATGCAAGTATTGAGTATTTAGAAAGAGTATATTCTGAAGCATTGTCTTATCCTGATGTTGTTGGAATTGTAATAGGTACAAGGCCTGATTGTATTGACACAGAAAAAATCAATTTGCTAAAAAAAATAAGTACTTCAAAATATGTAAGTGTAGAATATGGTATAGAAACTTGTTATAATGATACTTTAATGAGAATAAATAGGTGCCACGATTTTGAAACATCTGTTAATGCAGTTGTACAAACTGCAGCAGCTGGGATAAATACAGCAGCTCATTTGATTATAGGTTTGCCTGGGGATGATAAAGATAGAATATTAAACATGGCTAAAGTTATTTCAAAGTTGCCACTAAAATCAATAAAATTACATCAGTTACAAATTTTTAAAGGAACTGCAATGGGTAATGAATACCTTCAAAATCCTTTAGCTTTTACTTTATATACTTTAAATGAGTACATTGAGATAGTTATTGATTTTATTGAATTGTTAAACCCAAATATTGCTATAGAGAGAATATCAGGTGAAGCACCACCTCGTTATTTGCTTAATCAGGGTTGGGGATTAATACGTAGTGATGAGGTTTTAACTTTATTTGAAAAAAGGTTAAAAGAAAGAAATACTTACCAAGGTAAAAAATGGTAAAATTAAATTAAATATTTATAAGCATATTGCTACCAAATAATTATTAAGATTATGCTATATTTTAATTATTAAGCTATTAGAAGTTTATTTATTATAAGTTTTTAAAAAGTTTTCTTCTAATAATTGTGGCTTTTTTATAGTGTTTTTTACCCATTGTATTAATATGTCAATTTTTTCTTCTTCATTAAGTTGCCAGTTATATGAAGAAGAATGTAATTTTTCAATTAAGTGTGAAATAATTATTGCTACAGATACGGAAATATTGAAGCTTTCTGTAAATCCAAACATAGGGATTTGTAAAAAATCATCTGATTGTTGAATAGCAATATTTGATAAACCATTTAACTCATTACCAAATATTATGGCTAATGGCGTGTCTAATGGTAATTCATTTAAAGTATAGCCTTTTTTATAAGGAGAGGTAGCAACAATTTTATATCCTTCTTGTTTCAATTGTGTTAAACAGCCACTGGTATTATTTTCAAAACTGTTGTATTTAAATATGTTTATCCATTTTTCAGCACCTAAGGCTACATCAGGATTAACTTTATATGTATTTTTATTTTCAATTATATGTATATTTTGTATTCCAAAACATTCTGCTGTTCTTAATACAGCACTGGCATTATGTGGTTG
>DAOTOD010000309.1:0-2377 GCA_035451165.1 Bacteroidales bacterium | reverse complement strand
AAATTATATAAAATTTTAACGATTATATTATTCAGATAATACAGAGTCTTGTATAAGTATATCATCATAAAAATCTGAGAAAGCATCTATATATGTATCAAAATCATGATAACCCAATAAAGGTTTTCCAGAACTATGAGCATATTTTAAAATCTGCGGATTCATATCAGGACAGCCTATAATAATCCCATCAGAAAAGTCTATAGCAGCTTTGGAAATATTTTCAAAAGTGGCTTCCTTATAATAGTTTAATTCTTCATTTATACCGTCAGACTTAATCTTTTTTTCAAAATTTTTGTCCAATTCACCAGGGAATTCATCATTATATAAAGAATAAACAACTTTTGTTTCAGCAAAAATAGGATTATCTTTATATAAAGTTTTAAGATATAAAGGGACCAAAGAAGACATCCAGCCGTGACAATGAACTATATCAGGGCCCCATCCAAGTTTTTTAACTGTTTCTATAACTCCTTTAGCAAAAAACATAGCTCGTTCATCATTATCTTTAAAAAAGACTTGATTTTTATCATAAAAAACTGATTTACGATGAAAATAATCTTCATTATCAATAAAATAAACTTGCATACGGGCCGACTGTATAGATGCTACTTTAATAACCAAAGGATGATCATTATCGTCAATAATGATATTCATTCCTGATAATCTAATAACTTCATGTAGTTGATTTCTTCTTTCATTAATACACCCAAAACGAGGCATAAAAACCCTAACTTCTTTGCCTTTTTCTTGAATACCTTGAGGTAAATACCTACTAATACGTCCTATATGACTTTCTTCTAAATAAGGTATTATTTCTTGACTAACAAATAAAACTTTTGCTTTTTTCATCATATTTGAAATAGTTTTATGATGTTTATAAAATTATAACTACAAATTTTTGCCAAAAAATTAAAATTACTTTTAAACGTGATTTTTTATAAATTATTATTAATTAAACAATTGCAAAGTTACATTTTTTTTAGCACATAATCAAATTTTTAATATTAGATTTGCATCGAAATTTCTTTTTGTGTAGAAAAAAATTATTAATAAGTGGAAACATTTAAATCAAAAAAATTATTATTCGATTATTTAAAAATTTTTCATAATAAAAATAAATCTATTGGTTTCGTCCCAACTATGGGCTGTCTACATCAAGGGCATTTATCATTGATTGAAAAAGCAGCTATTGAAAATGATTTAGTAGTATGTAGCATTTTCGTTAACCCAACTCAATTTAACGACCCTCAAGATTTTAAAAAATACCCCAGAAATTTTGAAGAAGATATGCAAAAACTTAGCAAAGTAAAGTGTGATGTAATATTCAGTCCATCAGAAGAAGAAATTTATCCTGAAGGGTTAGTTAAAGAAACATATGATTTAAATGGCTTAGACAAAGTAATGGAGGGGAAATATAGGCCAGGACATTTTAATGGAGTGGTTACTGTAGTTAAAAAATTATTTAATATTATAGGTCCTTGTAATGCATATTTTGGTGAAAAAGATTATCAACAATTAGTCATTATAAAATATATTACCCAAAAATTAGGTTTACAAGTGAATATTATACCATGCCCTACTGTTAGAGAAGTTGATGGTTTAGCTATGAGTTCCCGAAATTTATTACTTAGCCCTACCGAACGTTTGAACGCCCCTCTAATTTATAAAACACTTATGTTTATAAAAAATAATTTCAATAACTACTCATCTTTTTATGATTTAAAGCAAGTTGCTGAAGAAAAAATAAACTCTAATCCATATTTTAAACTTGATTATTTAGAAATTGCTCATAAAGACACATTATTACCTATCGACACAATTTCAAACCGCTCATTATTAAGGGCATTTATTGCCGCATATGTAGGTCAAATAAGATTAATTGATAATATTAGTTTAGCCTAATATAAATTTATAATATTATATTTCGTATTTTTGTAACTATGATAATAGAAGTACTAAAATCAAAAATCCATCACGTAAAAGTAACTGATTGTAATATTTCATATATTGGAAGTATTACTATTGATGAAGATTTAATGAATGCTGCCAACTTAATCGAAAATGAAAAAGTTCAAGTTTTAAACATCAATAACGGCGAGCGCATCGAAACTTATGTTATAAAAGGAGAACGTGGAAGTGGTATCATTGGAATGAATGGCCCTGCAGCACGAAAAGCCCTACCAGGTGATACATTAATTATTATTTCGTATGCTGCTATGGATTTTGAAGCTGCTAAAAAATTCATCCCCACAATAATATTCCCCGATGAAAATAATAAACTAAAATAAATATTTTCTATTCTTAATAAAACACTTGATTCTCTTCAAAAATGAAAAAAAATATATCAATACTTTTTAAGTTCATTTTTTTCTTA
>DAOTOD010000308.1:0-2383 GCA_035451165.1 Bacteroidales bacterium | reverse complement strand
AAAAAATATCAAGCTAAAGAAGCAAACAATTTAATTTCTATATTACAGGATATTCCGCAATCAGAAGGGTATATATCAGTTGAAGCTGTTGTTAAAATTAGTAAGTATCTTTCTTTACCTACAGTTAAAATATATAGTGTCGCTAGTTTTTATGATCAGTTTTGCTTTGAAAAAGGCGATAAAGTTGTTATAAAAGTTTGTGGTGGGACTTCTTGCCATTTAAATAATTCTTCAGCTTTGATCGATGAAATAAAAAAACAACTTAAAGTTATTAATAGTGATGATAGTATGTTTTCTTTGCAAATAGTACCCTGTATGGGCGGATGTAGTAAAGGCCCAGTTTTTTCTATTGGTGATATTTATTATACTTCTGCAAGCCCAGCAATGGTTAAGCAAGCTATTATAGAATATTTGGCAAATCATAAATTATGAGAAATGATATTATAAATAAGCTGAATAATAATATAAAAGCTATATTATTAAACTTTGATGATGATTATAAAAAAAATAATAATTATATTTCTGAGTTAAAACGCGATAAAATATATAATCCCATTATTACTGTAGGAACTAGTACTTGTGGTATTGTGGCTGGAGCAAACAATGTACTAAAAGAAGTTAGAAATTATGTTAATTTTAAAAATATTAAAGCTGAAATAATTGAAACGGGCTGTTTAGGTTTATGCTCGGCAGAACCTATAGTTGGAGTCCAGATACCAGGTAAAGCAAGAATATTGTTCCAAAAAGTAAATCCTGATATTGTTAGCTATATACTTGATGCAATATTTAGTAATGATATAATAAATGAATATGTTTTATGTCAGATATATAATTCTTTACATCAGCCTTGGGAAAATGTGCCTTATTTAGAAGATTTGCCTTTCTTTGCATTACAATATCGACTGGTATTGGATGGTTGTGGCATTATTGACCCCTCAAATATTTATGAGTATATTGCAAGGGGAGGGTATAAATCTTTTGTTAAGGTAATACGAAATTACACTAATAAAAAAGTATGTGATGTTATTGAAGAAAGTGAACTTAAAGGTAGAGGTGGTGGGGGATTTAATACAGGTTTAAAATGGAAAATAGCCTTGTCAACAGCAGCTAATAAGAGGTACATTATATGTAATGTTGATGAAAGCGATTTAGGTGCATACTTGGATAGAGGTTTAATTGAAAGTAATCCTCATAAAGTTATAGAAGGTATTGCGATAGCTGCTTATGCTATAGGAGCAAATAAAGCATACATTTATCTGAGAAATCAACACGAAATTGCTTATAAAAGGATAAATTTAGCTTTAGAGCAGGCTAAAAGTATTGGTTTAATTGGCTATGATATATTTGATAGTGGTTTTAATCTTAATATTACTGTTATTCAAGGTCCTGGAACTTTTGTATGTGGAGAAGAAACAGCTTTAATTGCAAGTTTAGAGGGTAAAAAAGGAATGCCTTCACCTAAGCCACCTTATCCTGCAGTTAAAGGATTAGCCGGAATGCCTACTATTGTTAATAATGTAGAAACTCTTGTAAATATACCTATGATTATTGATAAAGGCCCATCTTGGTTTAAGAGCATAGGTGAAGGCGAAAGTAAGGGAACTAAATTATTTTCACTTACAGGAAAAACTAAAAATATTGGCGTTATTGAAGTCCCTATGGGTACAACTTTAAAAGATATAGTTTTTAGTATAGGAGAAGGAATCAAAGATGATAAAAAATTTAAGGCAGTTTTACTTGGAGGCCCATCAGGATATTTTATCCATGAAAAATTGCTTGATATAAAAATTGGCTTTGAGTCAATGAAAAAAGAAGGTATAGGAATAGGAGGTGGAAGTTTTGTAGTAATTGATGAATCAAATTGTGTTGTCGATTTAACTAAGTTTTTGATAGATTTTGTGAAAAATGAAAGTTGTGGTAAATGTATTCCTTGTAGGGAAGGAACAAAAATTATTGATGAAATTATTTCCTCTATAATACGAAAACCTGTTAATAATATTAAGCATGAAACATTAGAACGCTTTAAAGGTATTATGCAACTAGAGTCTTTAGCAAGCGTAATGCGTGACACGGCTTTGTGTGGATTAGGAAGAAATGCTACTAATTTTTTACTTAGCGGACTTAAATGGTTTAAAGATGAATATGAAGAGCATATTTTTGATAGGAGATGTAGGGCTAATGTTTGTAAATATAAGAACTTTTAAAATAGATATCACAAATTGTACAGGATGTCATATTTGTGTTACTAAATGCCCTGAAAATGCTATTTTAGGTGATAAATTAAAACCACACGTTATAATAAATGATAAATGTACAGGATGTGGTATCTGTTTTGAAGTTTGTAAGTTTTCTGCAGTTATAATTGTTTAACTTTTTATCACAT
>DAOTOD010000307.1:0-2385 GCA_035451165.1 Bacteroidales bacterium | reverse complement strand
AGCCCCATTACCCGATAATGTAGATGAATACCTTTTAGCAGGCTTTATTAGAAAAAAAAATGTAGAGCTTGTTAAATGTTTAACTTGCAATATAGAAGTACCTGCTGATGTGGATTTCGTTATAGAAGGTTATATTGACCCTAACGAAGAATTAATAGAAGAAGGACCTTTTGGTGATCATACAGGCTTTTATTCACTAAAAGAAAAATATCCTATATTTCACATAACATGTATAACTCATAAACGTAAAGCTATATATCCAACTACAATTGTAGGTATTCCTGTAAAAGAAGATGCTTTTTTTGCAAAAGCTACCGAAAGAATTTTTCTGCCATTAATAAAAAATATAGCTCCCGAAATTATTGACATAAACATGCCCCCCGAGGGAGTTTTCCATAATATTTGCATAGTTAAAATAAAAAAACATTATCCTGCCCAAGCTATTAAAGTAATGAACGCTTTATGGGGAGTTGGACAAATGATGTTTAATAAATATCTTATTGTAATTGACCAAAATACCAATATTAACAATTACTATGAAATATTAAAATATATATCTAAAAATACTGTATTACCAAACAATTGTATAATTGTACCAGGCCCATTAGACATACTTGACCACGCTGTAGAAAATATAGGCATAGGGAGTAAAATGGGAATAGATGCAACTATAAAGTTAGAAAGTGAAGAACAACAATTGCTCATTAATAATATTCCTAACACTGCTGACAATGAAACTATTATGAATGAATTCCCTGACATTATTAATATAAACAATTTATCACAAAAAATTAAATTACCTATACTGATTATGTGTGTAAAAAAATTATCACATATCGATTTAAAAAAACTACATTATAAAATAATAAATTCAGGATTAGTTAATGGTATAAAATTTATCTTATATATTGATAAAACTGTTGATGCTAATAATTTACCAATGGTAACTTGGATAGCCTCGAGCAATACAATACCAGCACGTGACATATTTTTTGATATGCAATCAAACAACAATAATACTGTTATGGGAATTAATGCAACTATTAAAACTTTTGAACACGATAAATATTCAAGAAAATGGCCTAATATTATTGTTTCTGATAAACAAACTATCGATAAAATTGACAAAATATGGGATAAGCTAAATATTGGCAGTTTTATTGAATCTCCTTCTAAAATGTACGAAAATATTGTATTATCAAAAGGAGCAATAATTAAATAAATTTATTTAATCAAGATGTAATTGCTGGTAAAATAATTTCAACTATAGTACCTGCGCCATTATAATTTTCATCTATTATATCTATAACTTTAAAATTTATTTTCCCTTTATAAATCTTTTTTAAAAGAAGTATCCTTTCTTGAATATTTTTCATTCCAGTTGAAACATGATTAAATCTTTTTTTATTTATTTCAGCTGATTTTGCTCTACCTATGCCATTGTCTTTTATAGTAATTTTTAGAGAATCACCCCCAATTAAATCAAAATTTAATTGTAGTAATCCATCTTTAGAATCTAATGGCAACAAACCATGTTGTATAGCGTTTTCAATCAATGGCTGAATAAGCATCGGAGGTAAATTAATATCATCACAATTTATTTTTTCATCAATATTTATTATATATTTAAAATTATGCTCAAATCGTAATTGCTCAATTTCAAGATACAACATTAATGAATTTAATTCTTCATTAAGTTTAACAGTTGATTTTTGTGAATTTTCTAATATGGTTCGCATAAGTTTTGAAAAACGATTAAGATACTTACGAGCAGCTTCATTATTTCGAGATACTATCAAACTTTGTATAGAATTCATAGCATTAAATATAAAATGAGGGTTCATCTGTGCTCTTAAAGCCTTTTGTTCAGCTATTATAAGTTTTCGTCGATGATTAAGTCTTAAAAGAATAAGAGTTGATAAAACTATTAAAACAATAAATATTGTTAAAGCTAATAAAATAAATAATTTTAATTGCCATTGTTGTTCACGCTTATCAGCTTTTAACTGATTTATTAAAATATTTCTTTTTAATAATTCTATTTCTTTTTGTTTTTTTTCGGTTTCATAACGAGTTTTTATTTCGGTTATTTGTCGATGTATATCTCTACTAAAAATACTGTCTTTTATTAAGTTATAATTATATAAATTCTTATAAGCATTATCATACATTCCCAGAAATGAATAGACTATAGATAAAGCTTTATAATTATCAGACATTAATTCTCGCAAATTATTTTCAGTTGCAATTTGTAAGCTTTTTTTAAAGAAAGGTAAAGCTTTATTATAATTTTTCAAATTAACATAATTATTACCTATAGCATATAAATTAACTGTTATTTCGTAATCAGAATTAATTTGTTTACTTATTGATAAAGCTTGTGAA
>DAOTOD010000306.1:0-2391 GCA_035451165.1 Bacteroidales bacterium | reverse complement strand
TATAAATTTATTATTTATGTTGTAATATGGTTTTTACATTATTTGATGATTTTATTTATTTACTTTGGCCTAAAACCTGTGTTGCTTGTGGACGATCTTTATTTAAGCATGAAGAAAATATTTGTAATATATGCTATTTAGAACTTCCTAAAACTAATTTTCATTTATATATTGATAATCCTGTAAGTCGTTTGTTTTGGGGTAGAGTAAAAATAGAAGCAGCAGCAAGTTTTTTGTACTTTAATAAAGGAAATAAAGTACAACATATAGTACATAGTCTTAAATATAAAGGTAATAAAGAAATAGGAATATTTTTGGGCAAAATATATGGTGAGGTTTTAAAATATTCACCCTTGTTTAATATTGTAGATGAAATAATTCCTGTTCCTTTACATTATAAAAAATTTATTTATAGAGGATATAACCAAAGTGAGATGTTTGGAATTGGTTTGTCGGAAAGTATGGGAAAACCACTTAATACAACAACACTTTTAAGAGATACATTTACTGAAACTCAAACACGTAAAACTCGATTTAATAGATGGGAAAATGTAAGTGAAGTTTTTACATTAAAAGATCCTTTAACAATAGATAATAAACATATTCTTTTAGTTGATGATGTGATTACTACAGGAGCAACAATAGAAGCTTGTACTAATGCCCTATTAAAAGCACAAAATACAAAAGTCAGTTTAGTTTCAATAGCTTGTGCAATAAATTAAAAATTATAACCAATTGTTTAATTTATTGATAAGCTTCTGTAGGTAAGCAAGTACAAACTAAATTCCTATCACCGTAAGCATCATCAATACGAGTTACAGGGACCCAATATTTATTAGCATGTAACCATGATACTGGATAAGCTGCTTTAATTCTTGAATAAGGATAATCCCATGTATCACTTGTTACCATTAGTGCTGTGTGTGGTGCATTTTTAAGTACATTATTAATTTTATCAGCTTTATTTTCTTCAATTTCTTTGATTTCATTTCTTATAGATATCATAGCTTCTACAAATCTATCCAGTTCAGATAGGGGTTCGCTTTCTGTAGGTTCTATCATTAATGTTCCGTGTACAGGGAAAGCTACGGTTGGAGCGTGAAACCCATAATCCATAAGTCTTTTTGCAATATCAATTACATCAATATTAGCTGTTTTCGGGAATGAATTACAATCTAATATCATTTCATGAGCTACATGTCCTTTAATTCCTGTATATAAAATGGGATAATATTCTTGTAAACAAGCTTTAAGGTAATTAGCATTTAATATAGCATATTTAGTAGCTTCTATTAATCCTTCTTCTCCTAATAATTTGATATAACCATAAGATATTGGTAATATACTAGCACTTCCATATGGAGCAGCCGATACTGCTGTAATTCCTTTTTCTCCACCTGTTTTTATTATAGAATGTGAAGGTAAAAAAGGTTTAAGATGGCTTGCTACACCTATAGGACCAACACCAGGGCCTCCGCCACCGTGAGGTATTCCGAAAGTTTTATGTAAATTTAAATGACATACATCAGCTCCTATTGTAGCAGGGCTACTAAACCCTACTTGTGCATTCATATTAGCACCATCCATATATACTTGCCCACCATATTGATGTATAATTTTAACAATTTCAGTTATACCTTCTTCAAATACACCATGTGTAGAAGGATAAGTAACCATTAAGGCAGCTAAGTTATCCTTGTTTTCTTCAGCTTTTTGTTTTAAGTCATTTATATCAATATTACCTTTTTCGTCACATTTTACTACAATTATTTTCATTCCAGCCATAGCAGCACTTGCTGGGTTTGTTCCATGCGCAGAAGCTGGAATAAGGGTTATGTTTCTATTTGCTTCATTACGGCTTTTATGATATGCACGTATAACCATTAATCCAGTATATTCGCCTGCTGCACCTGAATTAGGCATAAACGAAAAAGCTTCAAAACCCGTAATTTCACATAAATATTTTTCTAGTTCTTTTATAATATAATGATATCCTTCAGCTTGGTTTGTGGGGACAAATGGATGTATGGCTCCAAATTCAGGCCAACTTAAATAAAATAACTCACTAGCAGCATTTAGTTTCATAGTGCATGAGCCTAAAGGAATCATACTACGATTTAATGATAAATCTTTAATTTCAAGGCTTTTAATATAACGCATCATAGCTGTTTCGCTATGGTAGCTATTAAATACTTCGTGAGCTAGATACTTACTTTGTCGCTTTAGTTCGTCAGGAATAGCATTTAGCTTTTTATATTCTTCAGAACAAATACAATATTCAAAAGTTTTATTATTAGCATTAGCAAATATTTCTAGTATATCATTTATATCTTTAAAAGTAGTGGTCTCGTCAATACTTATACCTATAGTATGTTCATCAATATACCTAAA
>DAOTOD010000305.1:0-2401 GCA_035451165.1 Bacteroidales bacterium | reverse complement strand
AATTATTAGTCCTTCTTGTGAAGGTTCTAATAAAACCGGTTGAGCTTCTACTTTTAAAAAGCTTGGTAAACTCGGGAAAACTATGCTGATAGAATTTTTACTAATATTATATACTTTGATAGTATCAGTTTTAGATTGTGTATTTTTAATATCGTTAAAGGATATATTCGTTTTTGTAAGTTTAAGATTCCCTATAGAAAAGGGATATAAGTCAGCTTTGGATTTTGGACGTGGGATTACTTCACCTTTTATTATCAGCGTAATATTAGGCTGTGTTTTACTGTTTGATACAACAGAAATAGCTTTACTAAATTTACCCGGCCTACCAGTAGGATTATATATTGCGTTTATAAAACCTTGCCCGCCTGGAGGAATAGGGTCTTTAGTGTAATCAGAAGCAGTACATCCACAACTTGGTTTAACAGTTAAAATTTTTAAAGTATCATCACCAGTATTAGTAAAGGTAAAGCTTCCTTTTTTAGGACCTTCTTCTTCTTTTATAGTGCCATAATCATATTCTAATGAAGAAAAATGTATTTCTTGTGAATAAGCATATTTCGACAAATATATAATTATAAAACTTAATAGTAAGCTAATTTTTTTTATTGTGTTTGTTTTTAGTAACATAAGTTGAAATTTTTTACAAATATATTATAAAATAAAATAATTTAAATAATAAAAAATATTTTAATTTAAGGATTAGTGACATTATAAATTTTAATTCGTTGCTTTGTCATATAAATTTTTAATAAAATTAAGTTCAAGTCCATCAAAATTTCCTGAACTCATTAATAATATAGTAGAATGTTTTTTTGTATTAGTTATTTCTTTTAAAAGTTCATTTTTATCGGTTATAACTTTAAGCTCTTTTTTATTGAAAGATTTGATAATTAAATTTGGTTCAATATCAGGTAATTTTTTTAATTGTAAAGCATGTGGGGTGTAAAAGACAATAGCTTTATCAGCTAGATTCATTGAGTTTTCGTATTGTTGTAAGTATGATTTACTTAAGCTGCTGAAAGTATGCAGTTCAATACAAGCAACTAATTCATTATCAGGATACTGTTCTTTAACTGCATTAATAGTAGCTTTTAGTTTGCTAGGAGAATGGGCAAAGTCTCTAAAAATAACATAGTTTTCGTTTTCTATGATTTTTTCAAGTCTCATTGACGCTCCTTCAAATGAAGTTATGCTTTTGTAAAAATTTATATTGTTTATACCTAATTCATTGCATACTAAACGGGCGGCATTTATATTTAATAAATTATGTTTACCAAAAATTTTCAATTCATATCTTTCGTCATTATATATTAAATAAGTTTTTCCATTTATAATTTTATAGTCAGGCATTGAATATTGTTTTTTTATTATACTTGAATTACAAGAATTTGCTAATTCTTTTACTATTTCATCATTATATGGGTATATTAACACGCCTTTATCTGGTAAAAGGTTTATAAATATCTTAAATTGCTCAATATATTTTTCGAAAGAAGGGAATACGTTTATGTGATCCCAAGCTATTCCACTTACTACAGCAATATGGGGCATATATAAATGAAATTTAGGCCTTTTGTCTATAGCGGAAGTTAAATATTCATCTCCTTCTAAAACTATATAAGGAGCATCTGATAATTTTACCATGACATCAAAACCTTTGAGTTTTGCTCCTACCATGTAATCAGTATCTATATTGTAGTCTTTTAATATATGTAGTATCATAGCAGTAATAGTAGTTTTGCCATGACTTCCTCCTATTACAATTCTTTTCTTGTTTTTAGATTGTTCGTAAAGATATTCTGGATAAGAAAAGACTTTTAATCCTAATTCTAAAGCTTTTTGAAGTTCTGGATTATCTGATTTAGCGTGCATACCAAGTATTACAGCATCGTATGAATTGTCAAGAATTTCAGGGCGCCAACCTATAACTGGTGGCAATAAATTATATTTTTGTAAGTTACTCCTTGCAGGTTCAAAAATCTCATCGTCTGAACCAGTTATATTGTATCCTTTTTTTTTCAAAGCAATTGCTAAATTATGCATAGCACTGCCTGCTATTGATATAAAATGAATTTTCATTATAAACTTTTTTAGTATTATTATGTAATTATTAATAACAAAATTATAAATATTACTTAATACTTTTATGTTATTATTTTTGTAGCCATAACTAATTGTTGATTTATATGAAGTTATATTCTATAGAAGCAGGTAATTATAAAATTGATGGTGGTGCTGCTTTTGGTACTGTACCTAAATCGATTTGGGAAAAATTATATAAAGCTGATAAAGATAATTTAATTGTTATATCACAACGTTGTTTATTAATAGAAGATGCTGAACATATTATCCTTGTTGATACAGGTATGGGTAATAAACAAAGTGAAAAATTTTATTCGTA
>DAOTOD010000304.1:0-2418 GCA_035451165.1 Bacteroidales bacterium | reverse complement strand
AACACAAGCTACAGTTCCATGGATTACTGCTAATCTAGCAAATTCAGAAGGAATAAGCATAGAACTTTCTACATGAACGTGAGCATCAACAAGCCCAGGTAAAATATATTGTTCTTCATCATTATTTTCTTTAACAATGGATAATATTTTACCGTTTTTAACTTCAATATATCCTTTGAAAATATTTTTATTGTTTACGTCCACAATGTTACCATAATATTTTTGTATATCTTCCATAACAAGTATATTTTTATACAAAAATAATTATTAAAATTATTTGTTAGCAAATTTATATTAAATATATATATGGTTATTAAATATTTTAATTGTATTTTTTCATTATTTATTACCTTTGTAACTTTAAGCTTGAAATAGTTTTTTATTGAATTTTGTGATGAAAGTTAGCCATAAACGAAATTTATATACTGAATTTAATGCTTATATAAGGCGCAATAGAAAGCGGTTTTTAATTAAACAAGATCCTAAAGTAATATGGTTAGTGGGATTATCGGGCGCTGGTAAAACTACTATTGCTCAAGCCCTAGAGAAAGAAATTCTTAGAAGAGGTTACTTTACTAAATCTTTTGATGGAGATATTATGCGCGAAGGTATTAATAAAGATTTGGGTTATTCGATAGAAGATCGTAAAGAAAATATACGAAGAACAGCTGAAATTGCTAAAATATTTATGCAATATGGCATAATTGTAATATGTAGCTTTATAACTCCTACTGAAGAAATTAGAAAAATAGCAAGAAATATTATAGGAAGAGAAAATTTTATTGAGATTTACGTTAATGCACCTTTAGAAATTTGTGAAAAACGAGACCCTAAAGGCCTTTACAAGCAAGCAAGACAAGGCTTGATAAAAGATTTTACAGGGCTAGATTCTGTATTTGAAGTTCCAATTCAACCTGATATTGAAATAAGAACTGACCTTTGGCCAGTAAAAAAATGTATTAAGTACTTGATGACTTATATTCTTCCACAAATTAAATATAGAAAAAAAGGATGGTTTCGTATAATTTAACTCATTTGCAAGAATTAGAAGCAGAAGCAATATTTGTTATTAGAGAAGTTGCAGCTCAATTTGAAAGACCAGCTTTATTATTTTCTGGAGGAAAGGATTCTATAGTTATGCTTCATATAGCTGTTAAAGCTTTTTGGCCAGCTAAAATACCTTTCCCTCTTATACATATTGACACTGGTCATAATTTCCCTGAAACTATACAATATAGAGATAAATTAGTCGAAAAACTTGGAGTTAAACTTATCGTAGGTTATGTCCAAGATACAATAAACCAGGGAAAAGTTGTAGAGGAAACAGGTATTGGCGCAAGCCGTAATATGTTACAAACAGTAACATTACTTGATACCATTAATGAGTATAAAATTGATGCTGCTTTAGGTGGGGGTAGAAGAGATGAAGAAAAAGCAAGAGCTAAAGAACGTTTTTTCTCGCATCGTGATGAATTTGGACAATGGGATCCTAAAAATCAAAGACCAGAATTATGGAACCTCTTTAATGGTAGAAAAAAACCGGGAGAGCATTTCAGAGTTTTTCCTCTTAGTAATTGGACAGAACTAGATGTATGGCAATATGTACTAAAAGAAAATATTGTTATGCCATCTCTTTATTTTGCTCACGACAGAGAATGCTTTATACGCGATAACGTTATTTTAGCTAAATCTGATTTCGTTAAATTGAAAGAAAATGAAACAACTCAAATTATGCATGTACGTTTCCGAACTATAGGCGATATGACATGCACGGGTGCTACGATTTCTAATGCTGATACTGTTGAAGATATAATAGCAGAAATAGCAGCTTCTAGAATTACTGAAAGAGGCAGCCGATTTGATGATAAACGTTCTGATACTGCGATGGAAGATAGAAAAAGAGAAGGATATTTTTAGTATGTTTTTGTAAAGTTAAAAAAAATGAATGATAATGTAGAATTACTTAGATTTACTACCGCAGGTAGTGTTGATGATGGTAAAAGTACATTAATAGGAAGATTGCTTTATGATACAAAATCAATTTTTGAAGATCAGTATTTGGCTATGAAAGAAGCTAGTGAGCGTAGAGGTGAAAAATATATTAACCTTGCTTTATTAACCGACGGTTTAAGAGCTGAACGTGAACAAGGAATTACTATTGATGTAGCTTATCGTTATTTTGCTACCCCTAAACGTAAATTTATTATCGCTGATACACCAGGCCATATACAATATACTCGTAATATGGTTACGGGCGCATCAACTGCAAACTTAGCACTTATTTTGATTGATGCTCGTAAAGGCGTAGTAGAGCAAACTAAACGTCATGCTTTTATTGCTACATTACTTAAAATTCCACATTTAGTGATTTGCATAAATAAAATGGATTTGGTTGATTATAAGCAAGAAGTTTTTGAA
>DAOTOD010000303.1:0-2441 GCA_035451165.1 Bacteroidales bacterium | reverse complement strand
TACAATTCCCTCAAGGTAGCGATATAGTAATATCAAGACTTAGTGCTGATGGAACTAATTTACTTTCTTCAACTTATGTAGGTGGAAGTGGTAACGACGGCTTAAACGTCCCATGGCCATTAAAACATAATTATGCCGATGAAGTTAGAGGGGAAATAAAAATAGATAAAAATGATAATATATATGTTGTTAGTAGTACTCACTCTGCTAACTTTCCTATAACTTCAGGAGCTTTTCAAACTACCTTTGGTGGAGGAACTCAAGATGCTTGTATATTTAAAATGGATTATAATCTTTCTAATATGATATGGGCATCTTTTCTAGGAGGCAATGGGAATGACGCTGCTTACAGCCTAGTACTAGATAATACCGATAACATATATGTAGCTGGTGGTACTACTTCTAAAAACTTCCCTACTACTAATGGAACTTTAAATCCTAATTATATCGGCGGTTCATCCGATGGATTCATAACAAGGATAGATAAAAATGGCTCTCAAATCTTACAATCTACATATTTCGGTGCAGCAAAATATGATCAAATATATCTTATACAAAATGATAAAAAAGGTTATATTTATGTTGTGGGGCAAGTAGATAGCTCTGGTAACGCTTTAATACATAATGCTGCATGGAACAAACCTGATGGAGGACAATTTATTGCTAAACTTGATAAAAAATTAAGCAATTTAATATGGTCAACTACATTTGGTACAGGTTCTAAAAAACCTGATATCTCTCCTACTGCCTTTCTTGTTGACCTATGTAATAACATCTACTTGTCAGGCTGGGGTAGCCCTTTATTAAACGGCTTTGGAGGTACACAAGGTTTGCCTATTACGTCTAATGCTTTTCAAACTACAACTGATAATAATGATTATTATTTTATTGTCATAAGCGATGACGCCTCTTATCTTATTTTCGGAAGTTTTTATGGCGGATCTAGTGCCGAACATGTTGATGGAGGCACCAGCCGCTTTGATAAAAAAGGGTGCATATATCAATCTGTTTGTGCTGGATGTGGTGGATTAGATGACTTTCCAACCACTCCTAATGCAGTCAGTAATACTAATAATAGCACTAATTGTAATAACGGTGTAATAAAAATTAATTTTAACTTGCCTGTAGTAGTAGCTGATTTTATAAAACCTCCAGCAATATGTCTCCCAGCAAATGTTTCATTTACAAATACTTCATATATAACTAGCTCTTCAGGATATACTGTTTATTGGGATTTTGGTGATGGTAGCTATTCATACCAATTTAATCCTGTTCATACATACACAAATGCAGGAGTATACGATGTATCATTAATAATACATGATCCTAGTTCTTGTAACCTATCCGATACTATAACTCAACAAATAGTTGTATTAGCTAATTCAACCTCTACTCTACCCGATATAACCATCTGTAAAGGAGATTACACTCAAATAGGTTTATTGCCTATCCCTGACCCATCTATTAGCTACCAATGGATACCAACTACCGCCTTAAGTAATCCTAATATCCCCAATCCTATTGCTAACCCTAATACAAACACAAATTATACATTACTAATTAATAATGGGATATGTACCGACACAATCAAACAAAAAATAATAGTATCAGAAATTATTGTTGATGCAGGACTTAATAAAGTTATTTGTGAAGGCGACCCTGTTATATTATCAGCTTCTGTTAACAGTAATAATTGTTCGTTTATTTGGTCAACAAATCCTGCTTTTACAGATACCTTAAATAGTAATTTATCAAATCCTAACTTAACAATAACAAATTTAACTTCTACCAGTACTTTTTATATTAAAGCTAAAGACCCATACTGCGAAGGTATCGACAGTATTACTATACATGTCTCAAAAGTAGGCGTTAATGCTGGTACTGATAAAAATATTTGTGAAGGAGACACTATTAACCTTAATGCAATAAATTTATTTCCAGGGACACCTATAACATATTCTTGGGGACCAGTCAGCTCTATAGTAAGTGGCTCTAACACGGCATCTCCTATAATTAGCCCTACAAATACTACAACTTATATAGTAACTGTGACAAACATGTATGGCTGCAAAGCCTATGATACTGTAAATGTTAATGTTACAGTTATCCAGCCCAACGCAAATGTAAGTGATGTTTTATGTTATGGTCAATGTAACGGGCAAATCAACTTATCACCATCAGGGGGAGCACTTCCTTATTCTTATCAATGGAGTAATGGAAATACACTAAATAATAATATAAATCTTTGTTACGGCAATTATTATGTAACAATTTATGATAACAATAACTGCAAAAAAATTGTCAATTACTTTATAAACGAACCTGATTCTATAACAGTAACAGTTATAGATACTACTGGTGTTGTATGTAATGGTGTTTGTGATGGTTCAGCAACTGTGTTAGCTATAGGGGGAACACCTCAATATGTATACAACTGGGTA
>DAOTOD010000302.1:0-2452 GCA_035451165.1 Bacteroidales bacterium | reverse complement strand
ATAAGTATCCATCTTCGTAGCATTCGTGAACCCATAGGAGTTATTGTTTTATCTATCACATGGAGTAAAGTAACGCCTTGTTCATTAATAGGATTTACTAATTCTAAATTTCTTATTGTGAATTTATCAAGCCAAACATAATGTTCTTCTTCTATTCGAGAAATTTTCGTTATGTGACTTATTTTATCATGTTGTGTTTCAGCTAAATAATGTAATACTGCTCCTGCTGCTATAATACCAGCATGCATTTCTTCTATGCCAAAACCTTTTAATGATGTAGTCCCAAATTGTTTAAGTAATAATTCTTTGCTAAATTCATGAGTAAATACCCAGTCGTCAAAAGTACTTAGATAAAAATGGTCGCCGTATATATCGGTAAAGATATTTTGTTTAACTTTTTGTATAATTACTTCACTTGGTTTGAAGGTTTGTAGAAGTTTATCAATATATGTTTTATTACCTTGGGCTACATAAAATTCTCCTGTAGATACATCCAGAAAAGCTGCTCCATTTATATTATCGGTGATATAAACGCCTGAAAGAAAGTTATTAGTACGTGCTTCTAATATTTTTTCATTATAAGATACACCAGGGGTAACTATTTCTGTAATTCCTCTTTTAACTATTTTTTTTGCTAGTTTAGGATCTTCTAATTGTTCACATATAGCTACTCGCATCCCTGCTTTAACTAAACGCGGTAGATAAGTATCGAGTGAATGATAAGGGAAGCCGGCTAGTTCTATGTATGCTGCAGCTCCGTTGGCTCTGCGTGTGAGGACTATACCTAATACTGATGAGGCTTTAATAGCATCTTCACCAAATGTTTCATAAAAATCTCCTACTCTAAAAAGCAATAAAGCATCAGGATATTTAGCTTTTATAGAAGCATATTGCTTCATCAAAGGTGTATCTATCACTGAATTTAAATTGTTATCTTTTTCTTTTGCTGTGCCCATAATTATAAACAAATATAAATGATTTATTATAATTATTGAGATAAAAATGATATTTATTTAACTTATTTTTAAAGTTATTTTTGCAATAAAAATTTTTATGAGAAAATTGTCAAGTGAGGAATTAAATAGGTTAAATGTAAATCAATATAAGGAAGCCGTAAAAAGTCCTGTTATAATAATATTAGATAATATAAGAAGTTTATATAATATTGGTTCTATATTTCGTACGGCAGATGCATTTAGAATAGAAAAAATAGTTTTATGTGGTATTAGTGGTACACCTCCGCATAGAGAAATAAATAAAACAGCTTTAGGCTCAACAGAATCAGTTAATTGGGAATATTATAATACTGTTGTTGATGCTATTAAAATTATTAAAGAATTAAACTATAAGATAGTAGCTATAGAGCAAACAAATGTATCTATTAATTTGAATGACTTTAATACTTACGATTCAAAATTGGCTTACATATTTGGTAATGAGATTAATGGAGTCTCTGATGAGGCTCTTCTTTTATGTGATTATTTTGTCGATATACCACAATTTGGTATTAAACATTCTTTTAATGTAGCTGTTAGTGTAGGTATAGTTTTGTGGAACGATTTTATTAATAGAAGCAAAATAAAATAGATTTATATTATATATTAGCAAAATATTTCATGAATTGAGTTCTTTCATAATCAGCAGGGTTATTTATATTTTTTAAACACATTTTGCCTCTAAAATCTTCAAGGGTTTTAAAATTATTTTTTATCATGAAGTTTTTTATTTCATCTAGCATTTGGGGAATTATTTCAAATCCATTTTTATAAAGAGTAGAGCAAATTTGTACAACTTTAGCCCCTGCTAGTATTTGTTTAATAGCACCTTTACCATCATGTATGCCTGTAGAAGCGGCTATATCACAAGAAATTTTATCATACATTAAAGCTACCCATCTAAGAGATGTACTTATATCTTCAGGATTTGATAAGTTATTAGCTGGTATAATTTTAAAATTATCTATGTCAATATCAGGCATGTAAGAGCGATTAAATAAAACTATTCCATTAATACCTTCCCATGATAGTTTAGTTATGAATTTTGTTAGTCCTGAAAAATAGTTGCTTATTTTAATAGCTATAGGTATATTTATTTCTTTTTTTACGGAGCGTATAATATCAAAGTGAATTTGTTCAGCCTTAGTACAATCTAAATTAGTGTCGGAAGGTAGTATAAAAATATTTATTTCTAATGCATCTGCCTTTGCTTTTTCTATTTGTTTAGCAAAACTAGTCCATTCTTCATTGCTTATGCAGTTTATACTTGCAATAACTGGGACAGAGAGTGTTTTTTTTGCTTGTTCTATTAGATTTAAATATTCTTCTATATGGTGAGTTCTTGCATAATTTTTTATATAATCGTTAGCTTCAGGATATAAGTATAATTGTTCTGTTTCATTAGTTTTAGTAGCTATTTCATACCTTATTTGTTCTTCAAATAATGATTTTAGAAT
>DAOTOD010000301.1:0-2455 GCA_035451165.1 Bacteroidales bacterium | reverse complement strand
AGAATGTTAAAAGCTATAGGAAAAGAAAATGATATATTAATAGCAATATCAACTTCTGGTAATTCTATAAATATTATAAATGCTTTAAAAACTGCTAAAGAAATAAAAATGTTAACCATAGGTCTTACAGGTTCAACTGGTGGTAAAATGAAAGAATTATGTGATTACATTATTACAGTACCTTCTGAAGATACACCTAGGATTCAAGAAATACATATTTTAATAGGACATATTTTGTGTGAACTAATTGAACATAAATTATTCAAATAAAATTATAATATGAAAAATGATAACAATACTTTTACATATATTATATAGAAGCTACACTTATAAAAGAATTAACAAAAATTTAATACATAACATAGGAATGTCAGTTATTTATTAAATTAGAAAATCAAAATCATGGAAATCTATTAAATAAGATAAAGTAACTATTAGCATAATTAGAGATAATGAAAAGGTTTATAAAAACAGGAGATACTATAATAGAAGTTACAGCAAGGTTTAATGTTAGTATTTAAGACAAAGGGTTATAAAAAACCTACATTCATTCTAATATAATAAAAAAGGATATGCAACTTACTTCCAATATAATAAGGAAATGAAGTCAATACAACTCTGAATTATTTTAAAAAGTGCAAGAAGAAATAAAAATTATAGTTACTAACATTGACAAATGGCGATATAATAGTGTTTAACAATATTAAAAAATGTTCGTATTCAACATTTTTTATAAAAATCTTTCATCAATTATTATTTTTTAATTTTTTAGCTTTATTTATGCTTGCATTTAATTCAAATCCTATTAAGAGTATAGTAGCGTTAAAATTTATCCATATTAAAATTATTATTAAAGTACCTATAGATCCATATAGTGTATTATATTTAGAGAAATTAGCTATATAATAATTAAAAGCGATAGAAGCAAGAATAAATAAAAAGGTTGCAAGTGTAGCTCCTGCAGATATAAAACGATATCGTTCTTTTTTAGCAGGGCCAAAATAATATAAAGATGAAACTCCAAAAAACAACATTAATATAATTATAATCCATTTGCCCAACAAAATCATATAATAAGCAAAACTATCTTTTATGATATTTATAGACTCTAAATAATTAAACAAAGCAGTACTCCCTATTATAAGAGATATAGCAATTATAACTACAAAGGTTAGTACAAAAACAAGAAAGACTGAAATTAATTTTTGTTTAAAAAAACTTCTAGTTTCTATGCTATGGTATGTTTCGTTAAAAGCTTCAATAATACCATTTATGCCATTAGTAGCAAAGTACAAAGCAAATATAAATCCTAAAGATAATAAGCCGCCTCGTTGCCGCATAATAATATCAAAAATTGTATCATGTACTAAATCGTAAATAGAAGGTGGAAATAAATTTTTTAATAAATTCAATAAGTTATCTTGAAATCCATTAATAGGAACATAAGGTATGATAGAAAATAAAAATATTATTGTTGGAAATATAGATATATAAAACTTATATGAAAGAGATGCTGCTCTTATATTTATTGAACCTTTAACAAGTCCTTTAAAGAAAAAAACAGCTACATCATAAATAGATAATCCATCAAACCCAGGCAAAACAATTCTTTGGAACAATTTTAACAAAAAAGATAAAAGAGGCATTTCAGATAAATACTGAATTAACTTTTGTGAAGATTTTATTTGTTTAATTTTCCTTATATTTATCTTTAACACATTACAATGCTCATTTAATTGCTTTAAGGCTCATATCAAGGCTTTTTATATTATGAGTTAAATCGCCTATTGATATATAATCAACACCTGTATCTGCATATTCTAATATATTTATTTCATTTATTCCTCCCGAAGCTTCAGTTTCCACTCTCCCATTTATGTATTTTACCGCATCTTTTAATTCAAGAGGAGTAAAATTATCAAGCATAATACGTTGCACATTACCTATTCCCAAAACTTTTTTTAATTCTTCCATATTTCTCACTTCAACTTCTATTTTCAGGTTTTTATTGGTTTGTTCAAGATATTTTTTAGCATGCATTATAGCATTTTCTACATTACCTGCATAATCAATATGATTATCTTTTATCATAATCATATCCCACAAACCCATTCTATGATTTTGGCATCCTCCTACTTTTACAGCATATTTTTCTAATTCTCTTAGACCAGGTGTGGTTTTACGTGTATCAAGAATTATTGTACTTTTCCCCTTAGATTTAAGAAGAGAAGATAAACGATACGCTTTAGTAGCTATACCACTTAACCTTTGCATAAAATTAAGTACTGTCCTTTCAGCTGAAAGTATAGAAAGAGCAGCCCCTTCAACATAAAAAGCTATATCACCTTTTTTAACAACAGTCCCATCATTAATTAAAATTGAAATTTTAAGATTAGGATCTATTTTTTCAAATACCTTCAAAGCGACAGGAATACCAGCAAGGACTCCATCTTCT
>DAOTOD010000300.1:0-2476 GCA_035451165.1 Bacteroidales bacterium | reverse complement strand
TAGACTTGTAATAGCCAAAAATAATATTGAAAAGCAAAATAAAATAAAATTTTATTTAGAAAAATGGGAGAGGGGAGTTTATTTTCTTTCAATATATTCGTTGCAAGGAGAATTATTATTTAGGAGTAAATTCATCAAACTATAAAAAAATAATAATTTAATAATGGCATTCAAAATAAGACTAACAAAGCTGTTTAATTTTGAAATGGCTCATGCACTTTGGGGTTATGATGGTTATTGTAGCAATATACATGGGCATTCTTATGTACTTGAAGTAATAGTAAGTGGAGTTCCTTTGAATTTACCAAATTTTTCTGAAGATGGTATGTTAATAGATTTTGGTAAGTTAAAAAAAATAGTAGAAGATAATATTATTAGTGTCTATGATCATTCGCTTGTTATACATAAAGATGCTCCTTATGAAGTATTTTTTAGTAAGCAAAATTTTTTTAAAAAAATTATTTTTACATCTTATCAGCCTACTTGTGAGAATTTATTAATAGAATTTATTCAAAAATTAAAAGATAAATTACCTTCTAATGTAAAGTTAGAAGGTTTAAGATTACGAGAAACGTTAACTTCTTGGGCAGAATGGTGGGCAGATGATAATTTAAGCTAATCCAGTAATATTGCCATTTTCATCAATATCAATATTTTCGGCTGCTGGTATAGCTGGTAGTCCAGGCATTCTCATAATATCTCCAGTAATAGGAATAACGAAGCCTGCTCCTGAAGCAATTTCAATTTCTCTTATAGTAACTACAAAATCTTTAGGGCGTCCTAGTAAATCTGGATTATCCGATAATGATTTTTGTGTTTTTGCTATACACACAGGTAACCCAGATAAGCCTAATTCTTGTATTTTTTTTAAATCTTCTTTTGCTTTAGATGTATAGTCAATAGCTTTAGCTCCGTATATTTTAGTAGCAATAGTTTCAATTTTTTTTGGTATATCCCATGACCAATCATATAGTGGTTGCCATTTTTGTTGACACTTTTCGGCTGTAGCTACTACTTGTTCAGCTAATTCAATAGCTCCTTCACCACCTTTTTCCCATACGTTACAAACTATAGCTTTTACGCCTAGTTCTTTACACCTATTTTTAATTATATTAATTTCTTCTTCACTATCGGTATAAAATTTATTAATTGCAACAATAGAACAAATTCCAAATATGTTTATATTTTCTATATGTTTTTCTAGATTAGATAATCCTTTTACTAGGGTATTAGTATCTTTTTCATTAATATTTGTAAGAGCTTTACCTCCATGATATTTGAGAGCTCGTACAGTAGTTACTAATACTACTACTTTAGGAGATAGGCCAGAATATTTACATTTAATATCATAAAATTTTTCAGCACCAAGGTCGAAACCGAAACCTGCTTCAGTAATAGCATATTCACTTAAAGATAATCCCATTCTAGTTGCTATTATAGTGTTAGTCCCTTGAGCTATATTAGCAAAGGGTCCACCATGTATAATAGCAGGAGTATTTTCGGTAGTTTGTACTAAATTGGGCATAATAGTATCTTTAAGTAAGGCTGTCATAGCTCCTTGAGCTTTAAGGTTTCTTGCAAACACAGGTTTTTTATCGTATGTAAAACCTATAAATATATTACTTAATTTTTCTTTCAAATGTTTTAAATCATCAGCTAAACATAATGCAGCCATTACTTCTGAAGCAGCTGTTATATCAAATCCTGTTTCGCGTGGCACCCCAAATGATTTTCCTCCTAATCCCACAATGATATGACGTAAAGAACGGTCGTTCATGTCCATTACGCGTTTCCACAATATTGTTCGTGGGTCTATATTTAGACTGTATTTTTTGTTTTGAATATTATTGTCAATAAGTGCAGCTAAAAGATTATGGGCTTTTTCAACAGCAGCAAAATCACCTGTAAAGTGCAAATTAATATCTTCCATTGGTAAAACTTGTGAATAGCCTCCACCTGTGGCTCCACCTTTCATTCCAAATACAGGCCCTAATGATGGTTCTCTCAGAACAACTATAGACTTTTTACCTATTCTGTTTAATGCTAATGATAATCCTATACTTATAGTTGTTTTGCCTTCTCCTGCTGGTGTAGGTGAAGTTGCAGAAACTAATACTAATGAATTTTTTTTAATATTGTCATAATTTATATAATGTAAAGGAATTTTAGCCTTGTATTTACCGTACATTATTAAATCGTCTTCGGAAATACCTATATTTGAAGCTATTTCTTTAATGTGTTTCATTTTTATTGTTCTAGCTATATCAAGATCTGTTTTCATTTTTTTTAATATTTATAAGAATTAATAATAACGGTTAAAATTAATTTTAATATAAACTTTTAAAAGGAAAAATTATTTTATTATTGTCATTATTAACTTATTTTTTAATTAATCATATCCTTGTAATTCTTTTTTTATAACAATTATATTAGGATCATTACTTAAATAATCTGGCAATAAATTGGTGTCATTACA
>DAOTOD010000299.1:0-2478 GCA_035451165.1 Bacteroidales bacterium | reverse complement strand
ATTAACGAGGCTAAAACTTTTAAAGAAAATTGGAAAAAAGCTAAAGTAAAAGGTATAAAAAAATATAACCCTGAAACAAAAACTGAAGTAATTATAAATATGCAAGTTATTCATCCTTTATCTCAAAATAGCTACTACTTTGGTGAACAAATTTCACCAGAACAAGACCCTGCCTTGAATAATTTCTTAAAAAAATACCCCAAATAAATTATTTTTTAATTTAAAAAATATAATCCTTTTTACTTGTATTATTTCTTATTCACAATTCCTTGATTAATACCATTTTAAATAGTTCCTATTATATTTAAAATTAATCTTAGCTTATTTATGAAATCTTTAAAAGTTAATTAATTAACATTCTTTCAAAATAAAAATTTTCATTTAAAGTTTTTAAACTATTTTTGTAAAAAATTAAGAATAATATGCTGAATTTAATCAAAAAATTCTTCGGAAGCAAATCAGAAAGGGATATTAAAGAACTTACCCCTATATTAAATAACATTCATAAAGCATATGAAAATATACAAAAGTTAACTAATGACGAATTAAGAGCAAAAACTATAGAATTTAAAAATAAAATTAAACAACATATCGAAGATGAAAAACTTAAAATTATTGAACTACAAAATATGCTCGAAACAAAAACAGATATTGAAGAAAAAGAATCTATTTATCATGAAATTGACAAACTAGACAAAGAAATATATAACAAAACACAAGAAATTTTAAATGAAATTCTTCCAGAAGCTTTCGCTGTTATTAAAGAAACTGCTAGAAGATTTACTGAAAATGAAACTATAGAAGTGACAGCCACTGATTATGACCGTGAGCTTGCCATTCATAAACCTAACATAGAAATTCAAGGTTCTAAAGCTATATATAAAAATAAATGGATGGCCGGTGGAAACATGATAACATGGGATATGGTCCATTATGACGTACAACTTATTGGTGGTATAGTTCTACACCAAGGCAAAATTGCTGAAATGGCCACTGGCGAGGGTAAAACTTTAGTAGCTACTTTACCTGTATATCTTAATGCCCTACCTGGAGAAGGGGTTCATATAGTAACAGTTAACGATTACCTTGCTAAAAGAGACTCTGAATGGATGGGAGTATTATATGAATTTCATGGACTAAAGGTAGATTGTATCGACAAACATGAACCAAACTCAGAAGAAAGAAAAAAAGCATATTTAGCTGACATTACCTTTGGTACTAATAATGAATTCGGCTTTGATTACTTGCGCGACAATATGGCTATTAATCCTGAAGAAATAGTGCAAAGAAAACTTAATTATGCCATAGTAGATGAAGTTGACTCTGTATTAATAGACGATGCCCGTACACCACTTATAATATCAGGCCCCACACCTAAAGGAGATAAACAAGAATTTGATCAACTTAAACCCATAGTTGTTGATTTATATAACGCACAAAGAAACCTTGTAAATAATATCTTAACAGAAGCAAAAAAACTACTAACAAATTCCAATAATGATGAAAATAAAGAAAAAGAAGGCGCTAAATTATTACTTAGAGCATATAGAGGATTGCCTAAAAATAAGGCCCTTATAAAATTCCTTAGTGAACCTGGAATGAAAACCCTTCTGCAAAAGACAGAAGCTTACTATATGCAAGAACAAAATAAATATATGCACATTATAGACGATGAATTATATTTTGTTATTGATGAAAAACTTAACACAATAGATTTAACTGAAAAAGGTATTGACTTAATAACCGAAAAAACCGGAGACCCTAAGTTTTATATTCTCCCTGATATTGGCTACGAAATCTCAGAATTAGAAAAATCAAACCTTTCACCAAATGAAATATTAGAAAAAAAAGAACAATTGTTAAATGAATTTTCAATAAAATCAGATAGAGTACACACAATCAACCAACTGCTAAGAGCATATACCTTGTTCGAAAAAGATGTAGAATATGTTGTAATGGACAATAAAATTAAAATTGTTGATGAACAAACAGGACGAATACTTGAAGGACGAAGATATTCTGATGGGCTCCATCAAGCTATTGAAGCTAAAGAAAATGTAAAAGTGGAAGCAGCAACACAAACATATGCTACAATTACTTTGCAAAACTACTTTAGAATGTATCGGAAACTTGCAGGTATGACAGGAACCGCTGAAACTGAAGCAGGCGAATTTTGGGATATTTATAAACTGGACGTAGTTGTTATACCTACCAACAAACCTGTTATTAGAGAAGATAAAGAAGACTTAGTTTATAAAACAAAACGTGAAAAATTTAATGCTGTCATACAAGAAATTATTGAACTTATTAAAAAAGGAAGACCTGTATTAGTTGGTACTACGTCTGTTGAAACTTCCGAACTACTTAGCAGAATGCTTAAATTAAGAAACATAAAACATAATGTATTAAATGCAAAACAACATGCGAGAGAAGCCCAAATAGTAGCAGAAGCAGGCATAAAAGGTAATGTTACTATAG
>DAOTOD010000298.1:0-2485 GCA_035451165.1 Bacteroidales bacterium | reverse complement strand
TAGGCAATGCAGCTATACTAGAAGCACAAATTTTAATGTTAGCATCTCATAATATATTAAACCCTGCTAATGGCGCACCTATTACTGTCCCTTCGCAAGATATGGTGCTTGGATTATATTATATGACTAAAGGAAGAAAAAGTGATGAAAATATTACTGTGAAAGGTGAAGGTAAATGTTTTTATTCTCCAGAAGAAGTAATTATAGCTTATAATGAAAAAAAGGTTGATTTACATGCTTATGTAAAGGTAAAAATAGAAACAATAGAAAATGGCCATCCTGTTAGTAAAGTAATTGAAACTACAATAGGAAGAGTTTTGTTTAATCAAGTTGTGCCTAAAGAATACGGCTATATTAATGAAGTGTTAACTAAAAAAGCTTTAAGAGATATTATTGGAGATATATTAAAAAAGACAGGTACTGCTCGAACAGCACAATTCTTGGACGATATTAAAACTTTAGGCTTTAATATGGCTTTTAAAGGAGGCTTTTCTTTTAATATTGGTGATATCATTATTCCTGAAGAAAAAGAAGCTTTGATTGAAGAAGCTAATAAGGAAGTAGAAGAAATTACTTTCAATTATGAAAATGGGTTTATTACTAATAATGAAAGATATAATCAAATTATTGATGTTTGGACACATACGAATTCCAAACTTACTCAATTGCTTATTAGCAAATTATCTAAGGACCAGCAAGGTTTTAATTCTGTTTATATGATGCTTGATTCAGGAGCTCGTGGCTCTAAAGAGCAAATTAGGCAGCTTAGTGGTATGAGAGGCCTTATGGCTAAACCTCAAAAGTCAGGTTCAACAGGAGGTGAAATTATTGAAAACCCAATATTATCAAACTTCAAAGAAGGACTGTCAGTATTAGAATACTTTATTTCTACTCATGGTGCACGTAAAGGGCTGGCTGATACTGCTCTTAAAACTGCTGATGCAGGCTATTTGACAAGAAGACTTGTTGATGTTGCTCAAGATGTTATTATTTCAGAAGTAGATTGCGGTACTTTGCGAGGACTGACTACTACAGCTCTTAAAAAGAATGAAGAAGTGGTCGAAACTTTATATGATAGAATACTTGGACGTGTTTCATTACATGATATATATCATCCTCAAACAGGTGAACTTATAATCCCAGCAGGTGAAGAAATAACTGAAAATATAGCAGAAATAATTGAACATTCTCCTATCGAAAGTGTTGAAATACGTTCAGTTTTAACATGTGAATCTAAACAAGGAGTTTGCGCTAAATGTTACGGAAGAAATTTAGCTACAGGTCGAATGGTTAAAAAAGGAGAAGCTGTAGGTGTAATAGCTGCACAATCAATTGGTGAACCAGGAACACAGCTTACTTTACGTACTTTCCACGTAGGTGGTACTGCTTCTAATATTGCTATAGTATCTAATATTATAGCTAAATATGATGGTTTTATTGAAATTGATGAAATAAGACAAGTCGAAAAAGTAGCAGCTGAAGGTAAAAAATATTATGTCGTCATTGGCCGCTCGGCTGAGCTTAGAATTATAGACCATAATACTAAAATTATTTTATCGACAGCTAATATTCCATATGGAGCTCATCTTTACTTTAATAGTGGTGATAGTGTTAAAAAAGGTGATTTGATTTGTGAATGGGATCCTTATAATGCTCTTATAATTTCTGAAGTATCAGGTAAAATTGTTTTCGAAAATATTATTGAAGGGGTTACTTATCGTGAAGAAGGTGATGAACAAACGGGTTATTATGAAAAGGTAATAATAGAGTCTAGACAAAAAACTAAAAATCCTATAATATCTGTAGTTAATGAAAATGGCGAAATATTGAAATCTTATGATATGCCTGTAGGTGCTCATTTAATGGTTAAAGATGGCGATTTTATAAACGCAGGTGAAATACTTGTTAAAATACCTCGTACTGTTGGTAAATCAGGCGATATAACAGGTGGCTTGCCTCGTGTTACTGAACTATTTGAAGCACGTAATCCTTCAGATCCAGCCATAGTAGCAGAAATAGATGGCTTTGTTACTATAGGTAAAAAACTTAAAAGAGGTTATAGAGAAATAACTATAACCAGTAAAACAGGTGAAGAACGCTCTTATTTAATTCCTACTTCTAAACAAATATTAGCCCAAGAAAATGACTATATTAAAGCGGGTACCCCCTTATCAGATGGAGCAATTACACCTTCTGATATCTTAGCAATAAAAGGACCTACAAAAGTGCAAGAATATATAGTTAATGAAGTTCAAGAAGTTTATAGATTGCAAGGCGTGAAAATCAATGATAAGCACTTTGAGGTTATTGTTAGACAAATGATGAGAAAAGTTGAAGTAGAAGATCCTGGTGATACAAGATTCCTTGAAGGAGAAGTAGTGAATAAAACAGATTTTCAGGAAGAAAATGATAATATATTCGGTAAAAAAGTTATTGAAGACGCAGGTGACTCTGAAACACTAAAACCAGGACAAATTATAAGTGC
>DAOTOD010000297.1:0-2497 GCA_035451165.1 Bacteroidales bacterium | reverse complement strand
AATTAAATAATTTGTTACAACAAATGGTAACAGAAGGTTGCACACATTGCTTTATAGAAGTTAGTTCTCATGCAATTTGCCAAAATAGAATAGCAGGCCTTACCTTTACTGGTGGCGTTTTTACTAATATTACTCACGATCATCTTGATTATCATAAAACATTTAATGATTACTTAAAAGCTAAAAAACAATTTTTCGATAATTTACCAGCTACAGCGTTTGCTTTGTCTAATATTGATGATAAAAATGGCAAAATAATATTGCAAAATACTAAAGCATATTGTTATTATTATGGAATAAATAAAATAGCTGAATTTAAATGCCGAATATTAGAAAATAGCTTCTTGGGATTATTATTAAATATTGATAATATTGAAGTATGGACACGTTTGATAGGTAAATTTAATGCTTATAACTTGCTCGCAACTTATGCTACAGCTATATTGTTAAATGAAAATAAAGATAGAATACTAACTATAATTAGTAATATTAAAGGAGCAGCAGGTAGATTTGAATGTGTTAAAAATGATAGTATAATAGGTATAGTTGATTATGCTCATACTCCTGATGCTCTGGAAAATGTTTTGGATACTATAGATGAAATAAATAATAAACAAAATAATATTATCACAGTTATTGGGGCCGGCGGTAATCGCGATAAAACTAAAAGACCTTTGATGGCTAAAATAGCTTCTGAAAAAAGTAATAAGCTTATACTTACTTCTGATAATCCACGATTTGAAGAGCCTCTTTCTATAATTGAAGATATGCAAAAAGGTATCGACATTAATAATCGTAATAAAACTATAGTTATTGTTGATAGAAAAGAAGCCATTAAAACAGCTTGTAATATGGCAAATACAGGCGATATAATATTAATAGCAGGTAAAGGACATGAAAATTACCAAGAAATAAATGGAGTTAAGACACATTTTAATGATATGGAATTATTAAAAGAATTTTTAAATATAAAATAAAAATATGTTGTATTATCTATTTAAATACTTAAATGATGTATATGACTTGCCCGGAGCTGGAGTGTTTCAATACATATCTTTTCGCGCAGCTATGGCAATTGTTACATCTTTAATAATTTCATTGCTTTTCGGTAAAAGAATTATAAACTTTCTTCGAAAAAAACAAATAGGTGAAACAATAAGAGATTTAGGCCTTGAAGGCCAATCTGCTAAACAAGGTACTCCTACAATGGGAGGATTAATAATATTAATTTCTATATTAATTCCTGTATTATTGTTTGCTAAACTTCATAATGTTTACATAATACTTATTTTGATTTCTACAGCATGGCTTGGTATGATAGGGTTTATAGATGATTATATAAAGGTATTTAAAAAGAATAAAAAAGGACTCGCAGGTAAATTTAAAATATTAGGACAAGTAGGACTGGGATTAATAGTAGGTTGTACAATGTATTTTAATGATTCAATAGTTATTAAAGAAAAAATTTTTAAACAAAAATATGTATCAACTGAAAAAATTTTTGTTAATGAAGAGGAAACATCTATAGGACTTTTTTCTAAAACACCTGTTAAATCAACAAAAACTACTATACCTTTTGTTAAAAATAATGAATTTGATTATGCTTGTTTAATATCATGGTTAACACAAAATAGTGAAAAATGGGCTTTTTTAGTTTTTATACCTATCGTTATTTTTATTATTACCGCTGTTTCTAATGGAGCTAATATGACTGATGGACTTGATGGCTTAGCTACAGGAACGTCAGCAATAACAGGAGTAACTTTAGCTATATTAGCTTATGTTTCAGGTAATGCTGTATTTGCTAATTATTTAAATATAATGTATATACCTAATTCTGGAGAATTAGTAATTTATATAAGTGCTTTTGTAGGTGCCTGCGTAGGCTTTTTATGGTATAATGCTTACCCAGCCCAAGTCTTTATGGGCGATACCGGTAGCTTAGCATTAGGCGGTATTATAGCTGTTTTTGCAATAATGATAAGAAAAGAACTATTAATACCTGTATTATGCGGTATATTTTTAATAGAAAATATATCTGTATTACTACAGGTGTCTTATTTTAAATATACTAAAAGAAAGTTTGGTGAAGGAAAACGTATCTTTAAAATGGCTCCTATACATCATCATTATCAACTTAAAGGCTATCATGAAGCTAAAATAGTACTTAGGTTTTTTATAGTGGGAATATTATTGGCAGTAATAACTGTAATTACATTGAAAATGAGATAATATAAATTTATAATGAAATGATTATAGACAA
Source organism: Bacteroidales bacterium (assembly GCA_035451165.1). Classification (GTDB taxonomy): domain Bacteria; phylum Bacteroidota; class Bacteroidia; order Bacteroidales; family JAKIYJ01; genus JAKIYJ01. The sequence continues at coordinate 234 of DAOTOD010000297.1, read as the reverse complement.
TTTAGTATTACAAGGTAATAGCAATAATGATTTTTATAGTTCACTGGTAGAAAATGTAAAGGGACGTATAGTCGAATTGCGTAAAGAAAAAATTAAGGAAAGCTTGAAAGATTTTCAAAACGCTGAACATAGATTAGAATTTGTTTTAAGAGTTCATGGTATTGATTTTATTAATGATTCTAAAGCTACTAATGTAAATGCTACATGGTACGCCCTCGAAAGCATGAACCGTCC
>DAOTOD010000296.1:0-2502 GCA_035451165.1 Bacteroidales bacterium | reverse complement strand
AACAAGTTCTACTTCATCAATTTTTCCTGCAATACCATTAAAATATCCATCAAAAAAGGTATTAAAAAATTCCATATAAGCAGCATTATTATATTTAATATTTTCGGGATCAAAATAAGTTTTTATAATATCAGACTTACTTTTACGACGAGTTATTAATTCAAAATTAGCCATTTTATATTTAACATAATCTAAAAAATAATTATCATTAATATTATTATATTTATTACTAATACACAAATTAAAAGAGTCTACTATATTGAAATTACGTTTATAATAAATTTTTTTAAAGTTATCATGTATAAAATTATCATATATTAGGTTAAATTCATAAATAAGTAAGTTTATATCATCAGGTGGAATTTCTGAAAAAGTTATATTTAATAATTTAGGTTGAAATAAATATGCTACACCTTCGTCATATTGCTCTGGGGCTATATTAATTATAATTTTTTTATGTGGTTTTAAATATATATCTGCTACATACTCATCAATTTGAATTGAAGCATAACAAGTAGACGATAATGGCACCTCCATAGTAAATTTGCCTGCAGTATCAATTACTGTAGAAGATAATTCAAGTAAATTATTAGAAATGTAATCTTCATAAGTTACTAAATGTATTTTTTTGCCCATAGCATTATAAGCAACGCCACTAATAACAGTGGGTTGTGCTATAGTAATAGATAAATATAATACTACGAAAATAATTTGAGTAATTATTAACTTTATCTTATACATGATTTATGTTAAGTATAGTTTTTTATGATTGTAAAACGTATTATTATATCTTTTTATTAAAAAACTCTGTCGGAATAATAACATTTGTAGGTAAAAAATGACTTGGATTGCCTCCTAATTTTATAATCTCTTTAATTAAACTCGATTTAACAGCTGCATATTTAGCATCAGCAATTAAAAATATAGTTTCAATATCAGGTGACAATATCTTATTCATTTATGCGATATGATTCTCAAATTCAAAATCAGCAAAAGTCCTGATACCTCTTACTATATATTTTGCTCCAATATTTTTACAATAATCTACTGTTAAGCCATTATAAACATCTACATTAACATTAGATAATTTTTTAATTGTTGTTTGTACCCAATTTTTTCGAAGATCTAAAGGGAAAAAGCTATGTTTTTGTGAATTTTCACCTATAGCTACAATTAATTTATCGAATAAATATGAAGCTCTATAAATTAAATTTTCATGTCCTTTAGTTATGGGGTCAAACGATCCTGGAAAAATTGCTATTTTCATTACAAATTAAATTTTAACTTTTTATAAAATTCTGCTTTCAAAGTCTAAAAAAACTAAAATTTACCCTACCATAAGTCCTTCGATCAACAAAATGTTCATAATCATTAAAGATCAAAGAAGCAGGATGTTCAATAATCAACCAACCATTTTTAAGCAAACTATTAGAATTAAATACCCAAGCAGGTAATTGATCTGTACTTTTTATATCATAAGGAGGATCAGCAAAAATAACATCAAAAGGTTTTTTATTATTTACCAGATAAGAATAAGCACTCGAATTTATTGTTTTTATATTAGTCATATTTAAGTTCTTAGCAAATGTATTAATAAACGATATACATTGATAATTAATATCAACAGCTACTATTTCTATACATCCACGCGAAGCAAATTCAAAGGTAATACCACCTGTTCCAGCATATAAATCAAGTACTCTTATATTTTCAAAATTTACTTTATTAGCAAGAATATTAAACAAAGCTTCTTTAGCCATATCAGTAGTAGGTCTCACTTTAATATTTTTAGGAAAATTAATTTTTCTTCCTTTATAAGCTCCCGATATTATGCGCATAATTCTTTATTAAAAGCCGAAAAATAAAGATGCTCTTTAACAGTATCTAAAACATATGAATAATCAAATTCTTTATTTCTCTCTAGCAAATGTAATTTACCTATATACTTATATAAAAGTTCATAAAATTCTGAGTTAGTATCTATTTCTCCTGCTAAGTATAAAGGTGTAGTTTGTTGTTTTAATTTGAATTGTTCAAACACAAATAATGTATGATATAAAACATCATCTGGGTTTTTATATTTAAAAGAATTAAAAAATATTAATCCTTCTTGGCCTATAACAATGAGATTAAAATAATTTACGCCTAAATTAATAAAAGCTGTATATTCGTTTATATTATTTTTAAACATTGAAAACAATCCGGTAATTAAAGTCGTTGAAGAATGAAAGATATCAGCCTTATTAAACATTTTATTAATTACTTCCTTTAAATTTTTATTTAAATAGTATAAATTAACCATATTTAAAGACAATAAACTATCTGCACATATCTCTATAAAGCTACTCTCAATAGGATGATAATATTGGCAATAGTAATTTTTATATTTTTCGTCAAACAAAGAAGATGGTATAAAAATATTATCGAAAGTATTTATTAGAAAAGAAATTTTGTTAAATGGATTTTTAAAAATATCGTAAGAAACTAGTATTTCGTATAATT
>DAOTOD010000295.1:0-2516 GCA_035451165.1 Bacteroidales bacterium | reverse complement strand
TACAAGTCTACCATATTTATCGTAAATATTAAATAAAAACTCACCCTCATAAGAGTTATTTAGTACTTCTATATTAAGAAAATCAAATGCTGGATTAGGATAAATTTTAAATTGCTTACTATTTATTTTATCAAACTCACTATTAATATCAGTAGTAATACTATTAGCTAAAATAGGTACAGTAATTACTCCCATACCAGGCAAACTTGTATTAAATGTAAAATATTCATTTACAACATTTTGATTAGGTACATTAATTTTTATTCCTATTTCTAATGCTTCACCTGGAGCTATAACAGTATCATTATTCCCATATGCAAACGATAAAAGTTGATTATTTGAAAGAGTAAAATTAGTAAAACTTTCAATGGTATTGCCTGAATTTACGATTATATAATTGTAAACAAAATCAGTATAAGCAGGTATATAACCATAATTAATTAATGTATCGTTATATTCTATAGAATGTTTAATACTAACTTGTGAATATTGATATAACGAAGTTATTCTTTCTAAAAATTGAGGATAATCAACAAACGGATTACGATTTTTTTGAATTCTGTATATATCTTCATTTCGCCTTATTTCTATACTATCAGGGGGGAACTTTTTACTCCATAACCTTAAAATATTTTCTTGTTGTTGATCTAAAAAAATATTACAATTACCATATCTCGTAACAAAATAAAATATTGCTCTACTTGCTTTTCCCTTATGAGCATCTCTTGGTTCAAATATTCCTCCACCATATAATGAACCACCAGGTAAAACGCTCGTAGGATTAGTAACTATACCAAAAGGATGATTACTACGTGTACTATTTGCTGAAGCATCACAAGGGAATAAATGATGAATATCTGATTTCATATAATTAGATTCTAAACCATTACAAAAAAAGGATTGTGGCCAAGTATGTTCACAATTAATATTGCAACTATTTTGTATATAACTCACATCCGTATATCCACTACATTCTTTATTAGTATAAACACAATGAAGCCTATTTTCAGGTGCTCCTTGTCCATTAATTTTTTCATTATCAATAATCATATACATAGAATCTTTAGCCATATTATAAGATAATAATTTATGTCCATTGCTACATATATATTTTAAAGTGTCTTTAAGTTCCTGTTCTATAAGATTTTCAGTATATTTATAATAATTTTTTGAATACCTACCTTGTGCCCTCACATCAACTCTTAAATCTCCCATACCGTTGCTTGTATGAAATATTAGTTCAGAATTATTATATATGTTATGATAAGGCTTGCAATATATAGTTACTTCAATACTATCATTTTCGTTTATAACCCATATGCTGTCACTTACCCAAAAGGGTTTACTATTATATATATTTAAACTACTTACTCCCTTTATAAATATAGGTTTTGAAGATATATTATATAACTTAATTATCATACTATCATACTTATTTTCATATACCACTCCAAAATATAATTTATTAGCTGAACTTATAAGTCCTTGTCCATAAAACAATTTCAAACACAATAAAAAAGCATTAATAAATAATAACAATACCCCACGCATAAAAAATTAATTTTTTTAAATGCATGTATAAAAATACATAAAAAAAATATACTTTTGGAAAAAAATTAATTAATAACAATGGCAAAATTAAATGTATTTATTTTAATTATTATGTTTATTTTTCATAATAATTTATCTTACACTCAAGACACTATTGTGGCTTGGACTTTCCCTACAGGCTCAGCCGATTCACTAGTAGATATTTCTATACCATTAAATTCGGCTAGATATTTAAGTTGTCAATATGGTACCTTCGGCTCTCCTTCTTATTATAATATTAACATTAACTACTCTGTAGCTGGCACAGGCCTAAATAATGATTATTGTGCTATGGCATCAGGGCTAGCTAATGGGGCAGATTCTATTTACTGGATGATTAAATTCAAAACTACAGGGTATGGGAATCTTACACTTTATTCAAAACAAAGAGCTAGTCTTAACAACTTTAAAGCAGGCCCAGCTTATTTCAGATTACAATACAAGTTGTCCGGAAGCTCTACTTGGATAACTTTAATAGATAGTATAAAATGTGATGGTGACTGGGCAACAGGTTCTATTAATGGATTTTCATTACCAGCTGTATTAAATAATCAAAGTGGACATATCTCAATCAGATGGTTACAAATTACAAATTACGATATCATAGGTAACCCTGTTTTAAATAACGATTCTACAATGATTGATGACATTGTAATTACAGGGGCCCCAATATCAGGTATTGAAACATATCAGAGCGTTACTTCATTAAATGTTTATCCTAACCCAGCAAATAGCAATTTTACCATTGAAGTATCAGGAAAATTAAATTCTTTAAAAATATTAGATTTAACAGGTAAATGCTTATTCCAAACAGAAAAACTACAAAATGAAAATTTAAAATTTGAAGGATATAAACCAGGTATTTATTTTGTTCATGGCTATTATAACAATAATATATTTACAAGAAAAATTGTAAGGATATAATA
>DAOTOD010000294.1:0-2521 GCA_035451165.1 Bacteroidales bacterium | reverse complement strand
AATATAATGTATTAAGCTTTTGCATACACCTGCTCTACATTTATGTTCAGTAACGTGTTCAACATATTCATCCCAGAAATTAGTTATAGTAGAAAGTACAGGATTAGGAGAAGATTGTCCAAGTCCACATAAAGAAGTATCTTTAATTACATTACTAAGATTAATTAGATTATCTAAATCTTCCATTGTACCTTTACCTTCAATAATTTTATCTAGTATTTCTAATAATCTTTTGTTCCCTATTCTACAAGGGGCACATTTCCCGCATGATTCTTCACAAGTGAAATCTAAGTAGAATCGAGCTATTGATACCATACAATCGTCTTCGTCCATAACAATCATACCCCCGGAGCCCATCATAGAGCCTGCTTGAATTAGATTATCATAATCTATAGGTGTATCTAAGTGTTTTTCTGTAAGGCAACCTCCCGAAGGGCCTCCTGTTTGGACTGCTTTAAATTTTTTACCATTTTTTATTCCACCACCTATTTGATAAATTACTTCTCGTAAAGTAGTTCCCATAGGGACTTCAATTAATCCCACATTGTTTATTTTTCCTGCTAAAGCAAAGACTTTAGTTCCTTTTGATTTTTCGGTACCTATTTTATTGAACCAATTTTTACCTTTATTAAATATGACAGGTATACACGCAAGAGTTTCTACATTATTGACATTAGTAGGCTTGTTTTTATATCCAGCTTCGGCAGGGAAGGGAGGTTTTACACTAGGTTCACCTCTTAAGCCTTCCATAGAGTGTATTAAAGCTGTTTCTTCACCACAAACAAAAGCTCCAGCGCCATAGCGTAATTCTATATCAAAGTCAAACCCTGAATTTAATATATTTTTACCTAAGAAGCCATATTCGCGAGCTTGTTGTATAGCTTTTAATAATCTTTCGACAGCTAGGGGGTATTCAGCTCTTATATATACTAATCCTTTATTAGCATTTATACATTTACCGCATATTACCATAGCCTCGATAACAGAATGTGGGTCCCCTTCTAATATTGATCTATCCATAAAAGCTCCTGGGTCTCCTTCATCTGCGTTGCATACAACATATTTTTGATCAGAGTTATTTTTACTTGCTATTTGCCATTTAAGACCTGTTGGGAAGCCACCACCACCTCTTCCTCTAAGTCCTGAGTCTATAACTTCTTGTATAGCTTGGTCGGGGGTCATTTCGAATAAAACCTTATATAAGGCTTGATATCCTTCATTTGCTATATACTCAGTAATATCTTCTGGATTTATTATTCCACAATTTCTTAGAGCTATTCTAATTTGTTTACGTTTAGAATTTTTTTCAGAATTAGTATCGTTGGGAGATAATAATAAATGGTTAACAGGGTTTCCGTTAATTATGTGATATTCAATAATTTCTTTAATATCTGTAGGCTTAACATTGCCATAATAAATATTATCAGGCATTACATTAACTATAGGGCCTTTGCCACATAATCCAAAACATCCTGTTTTAATAATTTGAATTTCTTCAGTAAGATTATATTCGGCAATTTGTTCTTTAAAATACGTTGATATGTCTTCTTTTCCGTAATCAGAGCATGTACTTCCATTGCATATTAGCAAGTGCATTCTATAATTTTTCATAAGCTTTTTGTAATTTTAAATTTTTTCATAATTAATGGGCAATATTCCATCTATAAGTTCTCCATTTTTGATATATTTTTCAATTATTGCATCAGCTTTTTTGATGTCAACATATCCAAAAATTTGAGTTTTTTTGTTTGGTAGTTTCACTTCTACTGTAGGTTCAGCAAAGCAATAACCCATGCACCCTGTTGGTATTACAGAAGCTATGATACCTCTTTTATTTAATTCTTCTTTAAAAAAATCCATTAATTCTTTTGCGCCTGAGGCTATGCTACAAGTAGCCATTGCTATTCTTATTTCGATAGATGATTCTTTAATATTTTGATTATTTGAAGATTTTAAGCTTTCTTTTAATTTAAGAAAATCTTCTGATGATTTTAATTTTACCATAAAATAAGAGCTATTTAATAAAAACTTTACAAAAATAAAAATTCATATTTTAAAAAACAAATTTATTGTGAAAAAAATAACATTGTGAAAAAAATAACAGTTAATTTATTCATTTATTTATTAAAAAAAAAGAGGTTGTAAAAACAACCTCTTTTTTTAAAAAAATATAATTTTTTAGTAACGTTGTCTTGGTCTGTAATGCGTATGCAATAATGTATGTGATTTATGCCCTAGGGGTTCGTGTAAGAATTCTTTATAAATTTCAATTATTTCAGGATTTTCGTGAGATTTTCTTATAGGCATATTTTCATCTTCTTCATATATAGCTTTAGCTCTTTTTTTGCGTATTTCAATATTAGTAGGATAAGGTTGGCCGCCACCTCCTAAGCATCCTCCTGGACAAGCCATAACTTCTATAAAGTGGTAGTTAGCAAGTCCTTTATTTACGGCATCCATTAATATATTAGCATTTGCTAATCCGTGAGCTACAGCACATTTTAGTTCAACACCTTCTAAA
>DAOTOD010000293.1:0-2531 GCA_035451165.1 Bacteroidales bacterium | reverse complement strand
CAAAAGGTATGCAACAAAAAATTCAATTTATAATTACTGTAACTCATGCTCCTAAACTACTTATTTTTGATGAACCTTTTAGTGGATTCGATCCTATAAATGCTAATATACTTAAAGAAGAAATTTTAAATCTTCGTAATCAAGGAAGCACAGTCATATTTTCTACTCATAATATGGCTTCTGTAGAAGAAATTTGTAATAGTATTGCTCTTATCAATAAAGCTGAAAAAATATTAGAAGGCAACGTAAAAGAAATTAAACAAAAATATAAGGACAATGTTTTTAAAGTAACATTATCTTCTATTAAAAACCCCATTCAAAGTATTATGCCTTCTGATTTTGAAATCAAAAACATTGAAACAGAAAACAACGAACATATAACTCTAACAGTTAAAATTCCTCAAAAAGCAACGGCTAACGACCTTATAACTACTATAATTCCTCATGCTATTATTCATTCTTTTATAGAAATATTGCCAGGAATGAATGATATATTCATAAATACTGTTAAACAATATGAATTAAAGCATACTTAAATCATTTTTTAAACCTCTTATGAACAAAATTTTAATTATCTTAAAAAAAGAATATTTATCAAGAGTCAAAAAAAAGTCATTTATTATAATGACTATACTTGGTCCTATATTAATGGCATCTGTTATAATTGCTCCTATTTATATAGCTCAATTATCAGATGAAAAACATATCATTGCAGTAATTGATGAAACAAGGCCTGATAATTCAAATGTAGGTATTTTCAAATTCCCTGATACTAAAGACATAAAATTTGAATATCTTAATACTGATATTGTCACAGCTAAAAATAACTTTAAACAAAGTAAATATTATGCAATATTATGGATACCTGAAAAAGCTATAAACATACCTTATTTAGTAAGACTATATTCTCTTAAAGAAACCTCTTTATCTGTTAAATTATACATTGAAAATATAATGCGCGCGCAATTTCGAAGCTTGATGCTTAACAATATTGGTATAGATAAAAAACTTCTTGAAAAAATAGATAAAGAAACAGCCTTTAATATACAAACTGTTAAAATAGACAAAGAAGGTAGTGAATTCTCAACAACTCCAGAAATTAGCATGGCAATAGGTTTATTTGCAGGCATTTTAATATATTTTTTTATATTTTTATATGGTTCTCAAGTAATGCGAAGCGTTATTGAAGAAAAAACTAGTCGTATAGTCGAAATAATAGTATCTAGTGTTAAACCTTTCCAGCTAATGATGGGAAAAATAATAGGTGTAGCTCTTGTTGGGCTAACTCAATTTGCTTTATGGATATTGCTTACTTTAGCAATTGTTATATTTTTTAAAACAGCAAACCCTGATGTTTTTAGTTATAACAAAATAAAAACAGAACAAGCATATTTAGGCGGCAGCAAAATACCTAATATTAATAACATTGATCAACAAATAATTCAACCTAATGAAGCAATGAAACTAGTATATGCTCTTAAACAATACAACTTTGTAACAATTATTATTGCCTTTATATTTTATTTTATAGGGGGATACTTGCTATATGGTGCATTATTTGCAGCAATAGGAGCCGCTGTCGATAGCGAAACAGATACACAACAATTTATGTTGCCTGTTACATTACCATTAATATTAGCTATATTTATGGCACAATTTGTTATTAATAACCCTGGTGGCCCTGTAGCTTTTTGGCTATCAATTATTCCTTTTACTTCACCTATAATCATGATGATACGATTACCTTTCGATGTCCCGTATTTATACCCCGGTTACTTGGATTTAATTATCTCTATGTTAACTTTAATACTAGGTTTTATTGGTGCTACATGGTTAGCTGCTAAAATATATCGTACAGGTATATTAATGTATGGCAAAAAAATTAATTATGCTGATTTATGGAAATGGATTAAAGATTAATATTAAATTTTTTATGTCAAAATTTAAATATTCTATTGTCGTTATTTTATATTGCCTGTTTAACCACACTCTTTCTCAAAATATAATGAGTACCGAAACTCGCTCTTTAATAAGTGATATTAAACCTTTTATTAAAAATAAAACAAATAATATTAACATCCCCAAAGAAATATCTGAAAAATATGCTTTATACAACAATAATAATGTTACTTATGCTTCAGGACTGATAAAAATAAACAAAAAAACATTTAACCCTGAACTTCTCATTAAAGAAGGAGTTATATTAAATAGTAGTTTTGCCAACCTAATTAGTGTAAGAATCCCTATTAATAAAATTGAAACATTATATTCAATACCTGGTATAGTATACATAGAATTAGGCCGTAAAATTGCCCCCGATTTATATAATACCTTAATTGATATAAAGGCTGATAGTGTCCATTATGGCTTTAACTTACCTAAAAGTTATACAGGTAAAGGCGTTATTATAGGCATAACTGACTGGGGGTTTGATTATTCCCATCCCGTATTTTATGACTCTTCTCTTACTAATCTAAGGATTTCAAGAGTTTGGGATCAATATCGCAAAGCGGGGCCTCCTCCTACAGGAT
>DAOTOD010000292.1:0-2533 GCA_035451165.1 Bacteroidales bacterium | reverse complement strand
GTTAATAGGCATTTTTAATATATATTTTTGATTATTTACAGTAATATAATACTGTTGTTCATCAGCATTATATTCACTTAAGGCTTGTATTGTTAAATTAACCCATGAGTAGGAGCTTTGAATTTTTTCTTGTATTTTAGACTTAAATTCTATTTCGCATTCTGTTTTTAATCCTTCTTTTACTTTATTAAATTGTTCTAAGCGATTAAGATATTGTTCAGTAGTTTCAAATTCATCTTTAGGTTTAGATAAATAGCTATAAGCTTTTAATTTTTCTTCGTAACATTGTTCATATTTAAGATCTGATACATCCCATAATATTATTGAATTATCGTCGGCAGCAGTAGCCATAATATCACTTTTGTTAAATACAATTGAATTGATTCGTGCTTTATGTTCTGAAAGAGAACTTTTATGTTTCATTTTTTTTATATCCCATATATCAATAGAATTATTTTCATTTCCACTAATAATAAAGTTATTTTCAGGATAAAAAATCACGGTATTTACTATGCCGTCATTACGTCTATTAAAAGTTTGTATTAATTTTAAATCCTTGACGTTCCATAGTTTAATAGTTCTGTCGTCACTTCCGCTTGCAATTAAAGAGCCATCAGGACTAAAAGCTACTGTATTAACTCCGCTTAGATGGCCAGTAAGTGAAGATATTAGTTCTCCTGAATTTACATTGAAGAGACCAATTGTTTTGTCCCAGCTTGCTGAAGCTAAATATAATCCGTTAGGACTAAAAGCAATTGTATTAACAGTATTTGTGTGTTTAGTGATTATTTTATATAATTTCCATGATGTAGTATTCCATATAATTATTTTCCCATCTTCGTATGCAGCTGCAAGGAAATTATTGTTGGGACTAAATTTTATAGAGTTTATACGTGCTTTGTTATCTTCTATGTTTTTAAGAAATTTACCTGTAGATGCATCCCATATTTTAATAATGTTATCCCATCCGCCGCTTGCAATATATTTATTATCATAGCTATAATCTATACATAATATTTCAGTTTTATGACCTTCTAATGTTTGATATAAAGAACCATCACTAGTATTGAAAATTCTTATTATTTTATCTTGGCAAGCAGCAGCAAGGTATTTTCCATCGGGGCTGATAGCTATATTATTAGCTTTGGTACTATCTAAGTTAATTTTTAGAATAATTTTTTGGCTATATAAATTCAGTGTAAGAAATAATAAGAATAGCGTTTGTATAATATTATTCATAATGTTTATTATTTTATGTTTATACAACAAATATAAATGATGTTGTTTGATATAAATACGTTTTATTATAAGTTTGTAAAGAATTTCAACTCAAATTTATGAAAAAAAAATTGTAATTTAATTTTTGAAATAAATATTTTAATTTAAATTGCTAAAGTTTTTTTTGTAGTAAGATTAATTTTTATATATTTGCGGTAATTATTTAATATACACTATTGCGGGAGTAGCTCAGTTGGTAGAGCATCAGCTTCCCAAGCTGAGGGTCGCGGGTTCGAATCCCGTTTCCCGCTCAAGTTGATTGATAAATAATCTATGAACATGTAATTATTTCTACTTATGAATACTTATATTTCTATTTTTTTTCTAATGCTAGGTCAATAATTTCTATCATTTCTTCTATATAGTGAAAATTTAAACCATCTATATAAATTTTGGGTATATCAGCTACATCTTTTTTATTATCAACTGATAGAATAATATCTTTAATTTTAGCTCTTTTGGCAGCTAGTATTTTATCTTTAATACCACCTACAGGCAATACTCTTCCTCTCAAGGTTATTTCTCCAGTCATGGCAATTTTATTATTTACAGGTCGGCCTGTAAAAGCTGATGCTAAAGAAGCAAACATCGTTATACCTGCTGATGGCCCATCTTTAGGAGTAGCTCCTTCAGGAACATGTATATGCACATTCCATTGTTCAAAGGTTTCAGGCGGTATATTGAGTTTATCACAGTGAGCTTTAAGATATTCATATGCTAATGTAGCTGATTCCTTCATTACATCACCTAAATTACCTGTTAGCGTAAGATTACCTTTCCCTTTACTTAGACTGGTTTCAATAAATAATATTTCACCTCCATAAGCTGTCCATGCCAAGCCTGTTGCTACACCTGGTGTTTTTTTAGTAAGCATTTTATCTGTATGAAAGTTAGGTATGCCTAAAATATCTTCAATATCTTTATTAGAGATTATTTTATTATATTTTGCACCAGTAGCAATATATTTGGCCCTATTTCTTATAATTTTAGCTATTAATCTTTCTAAATTTCTTACCCCGGCTTCGCGTGTATAATCTTCAATAATTTTTATTATAGCTTTTTTAGTAAATTTTATTTGTTTATTATTTATGCCGTGTTCTTGTAATTGTTTGGGTATCAAATGATTAAATGCAATTTCCGTTTTTTCTTCTAGGAGATATCCGCTTAATTCAATAATTTCCATTCTATCACGTAACGCAGGGTGTATAGTACTTAGAGTATTTGCTGTAGCTATAAACATAACTTTTGACAAATC
>DAOTOD010000291.1:0-2556 GCA_035451165.1 Bacteroidales bacterium | reverse complement strand
CAGGAACTTCTCTACTATTAATTAACGACAACGGAAATATTGGTATCAATACAACCTTACCAGGAGCTACATTAGATATTAAAGGGGGCTTAAAAATTACTGAAACAGGACCTAATAACGGATATGTTGGCTTTTTTGCTGCACCAGGTTCAGGAGCAACTTTTTATACATGGCCTGCTACAGATGGTATTAGTGGACAAGTACTCACTACTAACGGTTCAGGATATTTATCGTGGACAACCCCCGGTGGCGGAAGCAGCGGAACAACAATTAATTGCAGTACTTCTTCAAATAGTGATTATACCATCAGAGGTGATGGTAGTGGAACTTGGGAATGTACAAACGCCCTTAGAATAAGCTCTTCAGGTTATGTATCAATTAACACATCTCCTACTTCATCATACAGACTTAGAGTAAATGGTAATTTAGGATTAGGCTCATCCCCACCAAGCTCTTCTTATACTCTAAGTGTTGATGGTGACAGTTACCTCGATGGAGGTGTAAGAATTAGCAACGGTCTGGGCGTAGGTACTAGCAATCCTTCATCAGGCCTATATGTTGGAAGTTCTTCTAATTTCTATGTACCAACAAGTATTTCTTCTAGTTCAGGAACAGAGTTAGTTATAAGCAGTGGCCGTATCTATAAACTTTCGTCTAGTATAAGATTTAAAGAAAATATACAACCTCTTACTTTTGATAAAAATAAATTCTTTAAATTAACTCCTGTAATATTTAACTATAAAAAGGAATATGGCAATCCTAACAAAAAAGAAGTAGGACTTATAGCTGAAGAAGTAGAAAAATTAATACCTGAATTAGTAGTTTATGAACAAAAACAAGTATTAGATGCTTCAGGCAAACCTGTATTAGATGAAAATGGGCAAGAAATATACGAAAATACTAACATACCTGAAAGCGTCAAATATAATATAATTCCTTTATATCTAATTAGTATAGTTGCTGAACAAGACCAAAAAATAAATACTATGACACAGCAAATACAAGAATTACAGAGTAAAATAAATACACTAGAAAATTTAATTTATGAAATGAAATCTAATAAAAAATAAAAATATAATATATGAAATTGTTAAAATTTTTGTTAACCATTACAATATTAATGTTGTGGATTAATTTCATTAATTCTCAACAAAATGTATTTTACAATAAAGGTGATATATATCTACTTAACGGGGAAAATATATATATTAACGGCAATTTCATAAACTCAGATAACGGCCAAATATCTAATTACGGAACTATACATTTAAGCGGTAATTGGACAAATAATGCTACAAATCAGGTATTTACTTCAGCTACAGGAACAGTAAGACTATTTGGAGCTAACCAAACAATAGGAGGAAGTACCCCTACTGCCTTTAATAACCTTACACTTGAAGGAACAGGAATAAAAACTTTAAACATAAATACTTCTATTGCAGGAACATTAGCATTAAATGACAGAGAAATAGCTACTCAAAATTATACTCTCAGCATACTATCAACCAACACAAATGCTATAACTAGAACAACAGGTTTTGTAAGTACAGAACCTAATGGTACTTTATTAAGGAATACTAGTGGAATAGACACATGGCTTTTCCCTATGGGATCTTCAAACCCTACTTTAGGTTATCGCCCTGTTGAAATTACTACAACTGTTTCAGGGGCAAATGCTTTTGAAATTACTTTAATAAACCAAAATCCTACTTCTAATGGTTACGACATTAACTTGTACCAGCCTCCTGTATGTATTGTCAATCATAAATATTTTCATAAAATAAAACAAAATTCTGGAAATAATAATATTACGCTTAAGTATTATTATGATAACATTGCTGACGGTGCCTTTACAATACCTGTTGAATGGAATGGAAATATGTGGACAACTATAACCAATTCAACTCATACTACTAATATTTCACCTAATTTAAGCTATTTTACACTTTCAAATTTCATTCCTCAAAATCCTTCTATAATAGCTTTTGCTGACTCTGCTCCCGCTAACGGAACACCTATAATATATGAATTAAATAATACCTTATATGCTGCGCAAGGCAATACTTTTCAATGGTATTTAAATGGTAATATTATACCACAAGCCACACAAAATTATTACACGCCCACAGTACCGGGTAACTATTCTGTATATGTTACAACCGCCGGCGGCTGCTCTTTTATGTCTGCTAATTATTATTTTTATTTTGTAAATATAGATAAAACAACATCTTCAACACCAAATATAAGAATATTTCCTAATCCTTTCTCATCAAATTTTATAATAGAAATAACTAACACTACTATTCTTGAAGAAAACAACCCAATTTATTATAAAATAGCCGATATTACTGGAAAAACCATTAAAAATGAATGCATAGAAAATATTACTGGACATAAACAATATATTATTAATGCTGAAAATTTAACATCTGGGCTATATTTTATTTCTATTAGTAATAAATATTTTAGTTTTACACACAAAATAATAAAACTTTAACTAATACATAAGTAAAAATATCTAAAAATATATTTAATAAAAATATTTTTAATTAATTT
>DAOTOD010000290.1:0-2561 GCA_035451165.1 Bacteroidales bacterium | reverse complement strand
TTGTAAAGTCTTAAAATAAGATTGGTTTTGAAGCTTAGGCTTACTAACTTGATATGCCCATATACAAGTAGCTATTATGAATAATAATAAAATAATATCTTCATTAAAAAAAGTATATATATGATTAAAAAACCAATAATCATCAGGTAAATTAAGCCACTGTCCAACTCCACCAAGTTTTATATGATTAAGAGTATAATTAATATGTATTAAATAAAACAAGGCTGAAATTAGATAAGCACCAATAAAAAATTTATAATTTTTCTTATTTAAAAATACTAACCCTGTAATACCAGCTATGCAAGCCATTAAAGCAGCAAAATAATGAGTGTATAAGCTCCCCGTTATCGCCAAGCATAAGCATATAGCGTCTATAAATTGCTGTTTAAATTGCTTGTTGTTGACTATTATTAATACTTCTTTCCACTTCCATGCTAAAAGCATCACAAACATAAGTCCAACAGAATATGGGCGAGCTATATTACTGTATAATAAAGGAAATTCTAAAAAAGAAATACATATAGCTACAAACAAACCTGCACCTCGTCCGAACCAAGAATATGCAGCTTTATATGCAAAATATATTGCTAAAATGCTACAAATAACAAATGGCAATCTCACATAAGTTTCAGAAATGCCAAATAAACTAGTCCAATAATACAAAAACACTTGAACTCCAGCAGGATGCCCATCAACCCATACACCTCCCTTAAGCATATCCGATACACTATCATATCGTATTCTATTAAGTGCACTTAACTCATCATTAGTTAATGAAAAAGAATCATAATTCCAAAATCTTAAAATAGAAGCTATTATAATAATTAATATAATAAATATATTATTTTGTATAACATACAAAAAGTTTATTCTTTTCATTTATTAATTAATTATTTTATTAAATTACCTGTTCTTTGACGAACAACTTCATAAATTACAATAGCAGAAGCTACTGAAACATTAAGTGATTCAATACTTCCTTTTATAGGTATTCTTACTTTGTAATCAGCATATTTTAAAATATCAGGTGATATTCCATTTTCTTCTGAGCCAACTATTATTGCAATAGGGTCATCATAATTTACAGAAGTATATTCTGTTACAGCTTTTTCTGTACATGCAATCAATTTTATCCCAGATTCTTTTAAAAATTGCAATGTTTTTTTAAGATTAATAGTTCTGCAAATAGGTATAATATTAATAGCACCTGCTGATGCTTTTATTGTTTGTGCGTTTATCATAGCAGAACCTTTTTCAGGAAAAATTATTGCATGTACTCCTGCACAGCTTGCAGTACGAGCAATTGCCCCAAAATTTCTTACATCTGTTATTCTATCAACTACTAATAAAAATGGTTGTTCACCTTTTTCATAAATGTGTGGTACTAGCATTTCTATTTCACAATATTGAATTTGAGAAATTATAGCGACTACTCCTTGGTTTGCCTTAGGAGCCAATCGGTTTAATTTTTCGGCTGGTACTATGCGTGGAGTTATTTTATTTGCATACAATAACTTTTTCAATTCATTTACCCTATCCGAATTTAATCCAGCTTGTATAAAAACCTTTTCAAGTTCTTTACCTGATTTTATAGCCTCTATAACTGGATGTATGCCATAAATATAAATTTCTTTTGACAATGTTTTATTAAATTTATATATTAAACAAATTATATTATTTCTTATACATTAAAATTATCACCTTCGCCATACATCTATAACATTGTACCAAGTATCTTTATATATAGGTGAACGAACAAGTATAAAATCATTATCAGTAAAAGGATTTTCACGTTTATTAAAAACAAAAGTTATAGACATATTATTAAATTCTTCACCATAAATCCATGTTTCAGAATATGCATCAAAATAAACAATGTTAGGATCACCATAAATAATATATATTAAGCCTCTATCTGTTTTCCAACCTTCTTTGTATGATGTAAAATAAATATTAGCATATTGTACCCTATTATAATATTTTTTTATTAATTCTTTGCCTCTTAATTCATTGCCAGCCGTAGAAAGCCAAAATTCATCAACTGCCTTTTTTTTATTATCAGCATTAATAAGTTTATTATATTCATTTTTGGACGTTAAATATCTTAATGGATAAATCATTTGTTCTGGAGTCCTTATTTGAGGAAAACCTCTATAAAAACGAAATATAGTATATCCCTCTTTAATATTTACATTGTACTGAATATGATATATACCTTCTTTAACAAATTGTAAAACATTAGATATTCCATTTTCTAAAGGTATAGTAAATAAGCTATCTGGTTCAAAATTAAATGACTCTTCTTTATAATAAACAAAAGGTAAGGCTGCTATATTAAAGTTCCTAAAATAACATCTTACAATTAAATTACTCAAAGACAAATTATTCACTTTAATTCTAAAACGAATGTCTTCTGGCAAAAAATTAGTGAATAAAGGATTATTATTTTCATCTACTAACATAAAATCATTTCTACTTTTTCCTATAAACTTATTTAAGTTAATTATTTTTGTCGAAGACTCATTACTATTCAAATCACTTAAAATCAGTTTCACAGGAAA
>DAOTOD010000289.1:2086-2567 GCA_035451165.1 Bacteroidales bacterium | reverse complement strand
GAAAATCATAAATTGTCTTATACTTCATTAAATGTATATAGAGATTTGCATTGTTGGGAAATGATTTTTAATTGGATACCTACAGGGTATAGAAAAAGTTATAATTTTACTATCAGAGTTAAAGCACCTGTGTTACAAGATTTAAAAATTACTAAAAAAACAGATTGGAGAGATTATTATTAATAAAATATTTATGATATGAAAACAATTATAAATTCGAAATTAGCACCTTGTGCTATAGGTCCGTATAATCAAGCTGTGAGAGCTAATGATTTTTTATTTATATCTGGGCAAATTCCAGTTATTCCCGAAACGGGAGAGGCTATTACTGATGATATTGAAGCTGCGACAGAGAGAGTTATGGAGAATATTAAAGCTATTTTGAATGGGGCAGGATTAGATTTTAAAGATGTTGTCAAATCTACTATTTTTATTACAAATATGAATGATTTTGCAAAAATTAATGACATATATAGTAAAT
>DAOTOD010000289.1:0-2076 GCA_035451165.1 Bacteroidales bacterium | reverse complement strand
ATTTCAATACGGATTTTCCTGCTCGTGAAACTATTCAAGTTGCTGCTTTGCCTAAAAATGTTGAAATAGAGATAAGTATGATAGCTTTGTATAAGTAAAATAACCTTTAAAATTAATATTAATGAAAAAGATTATTGCTTTTATTGGAATTTTAGTTCTTTTTGTTTTTGTATCTCGTTCTGATGAAGGGATGTGGTTACCATTGTTATTATCAAGTAAAATAAATTATATGCAGGCAATGGGATTAAAATTATCAGCTGAAGATATTTATAGTATTAATCAACCTTCATTAAAAGATGCTATAGTTTTATTTGGTGGTGGCTGTACAGGAGAAATAGTTTCAAAAGAAGGTTTACTATTTACAAATCATCATTGTGGCTATAGTGCTATTCAATCTCATAGTAGCTTAACGTCTGATTATCTTACAAATGGATTTTGGGCAATGAATAAAGCAGAAGAATTACCTAATCCAGGGCTTAAAGTTAGTATTTTGGTTAAAATGGAAGATGTTACTGATGATGTGTTAAAAGGAGTTACAAATGTTATGGCTGAAGCTGAGCGTTCAAAAATAATTGAAAAAAATATTTCAAGAATAGTTAAAAAAGCTGTTGAAAATACTCATTACGAAGCTTCAGTAAAGTCTTTTTATTATGGTAATGAATATTATTTAGTGGTATATGAAGTTTTTAAAGATGTTAGATTAGTTGGTGCTCCCCCTTCAAGTATAGGTAAATTTGGAGGTGATACTGATAACTGGGTTTGGCCTCGTCATACGGGTGATTTTGCTGTTTTTAGAATTTATGCTGATAAAAATAATCAACCGGCTGATTATTCCCCCAATAATGTTCCATATAAACCTCGCAAATATTTACCTATATCTTTAAAAGGTTATAATGAGGGAGATTTTACTTTTGTTTTTGGATACCCAGGAAATACTAATCAATATGTACCTTCGTATGAAATTAATATGGTAATTAATTATGAAAATCCTATTAGTGTGGCTTTAAGAGAAAAAAAACTTTCTATTATTGATAATTATATGAAAAAAGATAAGCTTATCAGAATACAATATAGTGCTAAATATGCTAATATTGCCAATTTTTGGAAAAAAATGATAGGCGAAGCAAAAGGCTTAAAAGAAACAGATGTTATAAATAAAAAGCAATTTATTGAAACACAATTTCAACAATGGGCTAACAGTTTACCTGAAAGAAAGGATAAGTATGGGGAATTATTATCAGAATTTGAGGTTATATATAAACAATTATTGCCAATTAATGTAGCCCTTATTTATATTGTGGAAGCTGGACTTGGTGTAGAAATTGTAAAGTTTGCATGGTCTTTTAATAATTTGTTAGTACAAAGTAAAAAAACAGATGTAAAAAAGAAAGATATTGATGATTTGCTTAAAACATTAAAAAATAATTCTGTTAATTTTTTTAAAAATTATAATTCGCAGGTTGACAAAGAAATATTTATAGCCTTAATGAAAGAATATTATTATAATTTGCCTGATAAACAATATATTCCTTCAGAAATTTCCTTTAATGTTTCAAAATATAAAGGAGATTTTAATTTGTGGGCTGATAAAATGTATGCTAAGTCATTGTTTACGTCATATGAAAAGATTACAAAATTTTTAGAAAAATATGACAAAAAACAATATAAAAAAATAGAAAAAGATCCTTGTTTTAAGTTAGCTAAAAGTATTTATGATTTATATTTTAACAAATTAAGAGATAATAGAGAAAATTTAACTGTGAAGTTAGATAGTTTGCAACGTATTTATATGAATGGGCTAAAAGAAATGCTTGTTGATAAACAATTTTACCCTGATGCTAACTCTACCTTAAGGATAGCTTATGGTAAAATAGAAGGTTTTTCACCAGCTGATGCTATTCAATATCTTGTTTATACCACTACTGATGGAATACTTCAAAAAGAAGATACTTCTATTTATGACTATATTGTAGATCCTAAATTAAAAAAATTGATTTATAAAAAAGATTATGATAAATATGTTGATAAAGATGGGAAAATGCAGGTGTGTTTCTTGTCGGATAACGACATAACCGG
>DAOTOD010000288.1:0-2579 GCA_035451165.1 Bacteroidales bacterium | reverse complement strand
TTGGATGAGATAAGTGCTGAAAGCATCTAAGTACGAAACTCGCCTCAAGATGAGACTTCTTTTTAAGGACCGTCGAAGACTACGACGTTGATAGGCTGCAAGTGTAAAGTCAGTAATGGCAAAGCTGAGCAGTACTAATTGTCCGTAAGCTTTCTGATAAGTGAGTTTTGCATATTTACCTGTATTGTATTTTCTTTCCCAATATGTTTGTTTAAGTTATTTTAAACTTAAATAAAGATTTATGGTGACTATAGCGGTGGTGTCCACCTCTTCCCATTCCGAACAGAGAAGTTAAGCCCACTTGCGCAGATGGTACTGCCATAACTGGCGGGAGAGTATGTAGTTGCCGTTTTTTTTTAAAGGCTGGTATCTTATATTTGAAGATTCCAGCCTTTTTTATTTTTACAATATATGCTTCGAGGAATGATATGAAGAGCGTGCTAAAGGTGTACTTTCCACAAAAATAAATCCCTTTTTTAAAGCTACTTCACGATACTCATCAAAAATAGATGGGTGTACGTATCTATCAACAGGAAAATGTTTTAAAGATGGTTGTAAATATTGTCCTATTGTTAATATTTTACAACCAACTTCAAGTATATCATCCATTGTTTTATATACTTCTTCGTCTGTTTCACCTAGACCTACCATTATCCCAGATTTAGTTTTTATTTTTTTCTGTGACAAAAATTTTAAAACTTTTAAACTTCTTTTATAGTTGGCATAGCTGCGTATTAATGGAGTCAAACGTTCTACAGTTTCAAGATTATGTGAAACTATATTAGGTGCAGCTTCTACTATAATATTTAAAGATGTTTCAGATAATTGAAAATCGGGAATTAATGCTTCAATGGTAACAGTAGGACAATTATATTTTATTTCTTTAATTACCATAGCCCAGTGACTAGCTCCGCCATCAGGTAAATCATCTCGAGTAACACTAGTTATCACAGTATGCTTAAGTTTTAGTTGTTGTATTAAATTTGCTATTTTTTTAGGTTCTTCTTTGTCAGGTTTAATAGGTTTACCTTTTGTAACATTACAAAATTTGCAGTTACGAGTACATACATTACCTAGTATTAAAAAAGTAGCGGTTAGTTGAGCCCAACATTCTGCTTGATTAGGGCAATTTCCGCTTTCACAAATTGTGTGAAGAGAATCTTTAGAGAGTTTTTTTTTCAAAAAGGAATAATCAGAAGTAGATGTTAATTGTACTTTAAGCCATTCAGGTTTTCTTAATATTTTGTTATTTAAGGTTTTCATTAATAGCAATAAAAATATTTTTATAAATTTCTTTTACCAAAGTTTAAGCTTAAATATAATGAAATGAAATAATTATTGCTTTTGTTGAAAGCCATCATTTTAATAGGTTTAGGTGAAAAGTCTGTACAAATTCCCATTTCTAATACATTTAGATTTTTATCATCTTGGCTATATTCAAAGTTTATTCCACCTTTTATGTATAATCCAGGATAAAAAGAAAGTTCATTAAAACCTTTAATGAAAGGGCCTCTTCCAAAAATATTATCAGTAAAATGTTCATTAGGATTATATTTTTCTAGAGTATATATATAAGTAGAAGAAGATGAAGGGGAGAAATTAAGTATATATAAATATATAGGTTTTGTAATACTTAGATTAATACCACCATAATAAAAGTATCTAACTTCTATTCCTCCTTCAATAGGCTTATTATTAATAATTTTTTGAATACCTATGCCTGTTCTTATAATAAATAAATTATTAAGTTTTCCGTAAACATAACTTTTTGCATTTTCAAATGGCGATATTGTTTTAATTTCTTTAGGATGTTTCATAGTATTTATTTCAGCTTCTAACATACGTTTTTTGTACCCTGTAACATGTTTTCCATAACGATATCCCATTCCAACCCCTTTAGAGCTAGCAATAACTCCTATACTCCATTCTTTTCTAAGAAGAATTTTATTATCACTTTCATCAAAGTTGTCAGGCAAATTATAATTCAAAGAATCAACTTGAGGAAATATTTTAATTCCAAATGATAGTAAGCATAACATGAATAAATACCACCCTTTATACATTTTTATAATTTTAAAGGGTTTATAAGTAAGTGTTTTTTACTTTAATTTTTATATTAAGAAGGATTGTTATGTTTGTTATTTTCAATATTTTGAGATTTATATGCATCGCAGCGTTCATGAGTTTTACAAGAAGAAGCGATTAAAGAAATTACACATACAGAAATCAATATAAAAACAATTTTTTTCATTTTTTAATTTTAATAATTAATTATTGAAATTTAAAATACAAAATTATATATTTTTTTGTTACCACCTTAGTTAATTAAATAATTTTATTAACAATTTTACTGTCAATTATTTGTATTTTGTATAATTGTAAAAACGTATTGTATAAATTAATATTGTCGAATAATGGAAATAATTAATAATTATTCTAATATCAGTGTTAATCCTGTTATTGAAGAAAGTTGGAAATACAAATTAATTGATGAATTTAATTCGAACTATTTTATAGAATTAAAAAAGTTTTTGATTGAAGAAAAAAGTAAATATAAAATTTATCCTCCTGGTCAATTA
>DAOTOD010000287.1:0-2588 GCA_035451165.1 Bacteroidales bacterium | reverse complement strand
AGTGCCATAGGGGGTAATATCATAAGCCCGTTATCCATATAACCAGCGTTATAAAGATTATTTGGAATAATTTTATAACCTAATATTTTCCCTGAACCTAATAATTCACGAAAGAATGATACAATTATTAATATTATACCATAACCTAATCCATTACCTATTCCATCTAATAAAGCAGGCCATGGTTTATTAGACATAGCAAAAGCTTCGAGGCGTCCCATAATAATACAGTTAGTGATTATAAGGCCTACAAATACTGATAATTTTTTACTTACATCATAAACGTAGGCTTTTAATATTTGATCAACTATAATTACTAAAGATGATATAACGATAAGCTGGACAATAATTCTTATTCTTGGAGGTATTGTGTTTCTTATTGTAGCTATTATAAAATTTGATAAAGCTACCACAGCAGTAACTGATATAGCCATCACCATAGCTGGTTTCATTTGTACAGTAACAGCAAGTGCTGAACATATTCCAAGAACTTGTACAGTTATAGGATTATTTTCGTTTAAAGGCCCTTTTAAAAGTTTTAAATTTTGTTTTGAAAAAGAAGTGTTTTTATTTTTCCACATATAAATTAACTTTTGTATGATATTTTTTGATAAAATTGATATATTGGTTAAGTGTATTATAAAGCATATCTGTTACGCCGTTACTTGTTATTGTTCCTCCTGTAATAGCATCAACTTCATGTAAATTATCAGGATTAGCACCACCTTTAATTAATTTAACAGATACAAATTTACCTTCATCATTAAATATTTTTTTACCTTTAAAATGTTGTTGGAAGATATCTGTACTTATTTCAGCACCTAAACCTGGTGTTTCTCCTTGATGGTCGAAAAATGCTCCATAAATAGTATTTAAGTCATCATAAAATCCTATGTACCCCCAAATAGGTCCCCATAAACCTTTACCTACTACAGGTATTATGAAATACTTTTCAGAATTTATTATTCCAATGTAAATAGGTAAGTTTCTTGTGTTAGGAGTTTTTTTAAATTCTTCTTGTAAATCAATATTAAAACCGTCAATATTTTTTATAGTATCACCATTAATATTTACTACTAATGTTTCTTTTATGTACTGGTCGTATAATTTTAAAGCGTTTTTAGGAGTAGAGTTAATATTTATAGCTTTTAATATGTTTTGCATTTTTTCTATGCGTACATTGTTTTTGTGAATTGGTTGTAATTTTAAAGCAACCATAGTAAGAGTAGTTGCTACAATTATAACCATTATAATTGCATATGTAAATATGTATCTATTATTAAAGTTAGGCATATTTTATTTAATTAATTTTTAACTTTTATTCTATTGAATCTTTTTCTTATATGTGCAGCAATTACATAGTGGTCAATTAAAGGAGCTAATGTATTCATAAGTAAAATTGATAACATCATTCCTTCGGGGTATGCTGGGTTTAATACTCTTATCATTATTGCTAACATTCCTATTAAAAAGCCATAAATATATTTACCTATATTTGTTTGAGCAGCAGTAACTGGGTCGGTTGCCATATATACAGCTCCAAACATAAATCCGCCCATCATTATTTGTGTAATAGGAGACAATTGCATATATTCATTTAAGGCTAAGGCATTAAAGATAAGTGACATAGTAATACCACCTACAAATACTGAAAGCATAATACTCCAATTACCTACACCTGTTATTAATAATAAAGATGCTCCTAATAATATTGCTAGGGTAGATGTTTCTCCAATTGAACCAGGGATAGTTCCTAAGAATAAATCTTTTAGTGGAGGTATTTCATTAAAATGTCCTAAAGTTGCATGTGCTAAAGGTGTAGCACCACTAAAACCATCAATAACATTTTGTGCTTTTGATAAACCACTTATCCAAACTAAATCTCCAGTCATTTTATTTGGGTAAGCAAAAAATAAAAAAGCACGTGCTAACAAGGCAGGGTTAAATATATTCATTCCCGTTCCACCAAAAGCTTCTTTACCTATAATAATAGCAAAAGCTGTGGCTACTGCTACCATCCATAAAGGGATATCTACAGGTAATATTAAAGGAATTAACAAGCCTGTAACAAAAAAACCCTCATTAACATCTTCTTTTCTAATTTGTGCATAAATTACTTCTATTGTTCCTCCAGTGATATAAGTAACTAATATTATAGGGATTACTTTTATCAGGCCGTGTATAAATTCTTGTAATACAGTTGCTTCTTGCCCTATTGATTTATAATGCCAATATCCAGTGTTCCATAGTCCAAAAATCAATGGTGGTATCAAAGCAAAAAATACTACTATCATTAAGCGTTTCATATCAACGCTGTCTCTAATATGGCAGCCTTTTGTAGTTACTTGATTTTGAGAAAATAAAAAAGATTCTGTTGCTTCAAATAATGAATGAAAATGGCGAAATTTTCCTGTATGATTAAACTTGGGTTTATGTTTTTCAAATATTTTATAAATAAATTTCATTTTTTTATTTTTTAACTCATTTCTTTTCTTATTAAATCTAATCCTTTTCTTATAATTTCTTGTATATCTATTTTAGAAGGGCAAACAAATTCACAAAGTGCCAAATCTTCTTCTGCAACTTCA
>DAOTOD010000286.1:0-2625 GCA_035451165.1 Bacteroidales bacterium | reverse complement strand
ATACAAAAAAGACTTAAATATAGGATTAAATACTTTTTTATGAGAGAAAAATTCATAAAGTTAATTTTTAATAATTTTTGCAAATGTATTAATTTTTAATATATTTACTAGTTATATCAATTTGTTATATTGTTAAATTAATTAATTTTACCTTAATTATTATTTGTAACTTTTTATTGCTTCAAATTGAAAGTTAATGGTATAAAATATAATTTTATATTTCCTGTATTACTAGTGTTTTTAATATGGTTGATAAAAGTTTGGGAGATTGTTACTAATAATAGCTTAATATATTTAGGTGTTTATCCACGTGAATTGAAAGGATTAATAGGAATAATTTTTTCTCCTTTAATACATTCTGATATTATGCATCTTATAGCTAATTCGATACCTTTATTAGTGCTTACTTTAGGAGTATTTTATTTTTATAAATCTATAGCATGGCAAGTTTTTTTATGGAATTATGTTCAGTGTGGATTATGGTTGTGGTGTATGGGGCGGCCTTATTATCATATAGGCGCAAGTGGTATTATATATGGATTGGCTTCTTTTTTATTTTTTAGTGGAATTTTTAGACGTGACAATAGTTTAATGGCTATATCGTTATTAGTAATATTCTTATATGGGGGAATGATATGGGGTATAATCCCTTATTTTTTCCCAGATCAAAACATTTCTTTTGAAGCTCATTTGTCGGGGTTTATATCTGGTATAGTTTTATCTATTTTTTTTAAAAATAAAGGACCACAAAGGCCTAAATATAGTTGGGAATTAGAAAAAGAGGAAATACTAGATACAAATTACGAAGATTATGAAATTCGTAATTTTTAATTATTTAAAAATTACTTGGAATTACTAGCTATTTAGTGTATATTTGTTTTATATTATTTTTTTAATTTTATGCATAATAGGTTAATTATAGTAGGTGCAAATGCTTACAGTAAGGTAATTGTTGATACAGTTTTTAGACAACATATTTTTGAAATTGTGGGTATTGCAGCTGACGACTATAATATAGATACTGTATATATTGACTATTATTATTCACCTTTGAAAATTATAGCTAAGATAGGTGATATTGAGAATATTAAAAATATAGCAGATTTTTTTGTTGTTGCTTATGAAGATAATAAATTGCGTGCAACTATTTATAAAAAATATAATAAAATTCTTCCTTCAGCTACAATCATAGATCCTTCAGCTGTTATTTCAAATAATAGTTATATAGGAGAGGGTAGTGTAATATTGGCAAATTCTATTATTGCTACTGATGTTAAAATAGGTATTGATGTTATAATTAAACCATTATCTTATATAGATCATAATTCAATAATAGGTAATCATTGTCATATTGCTGCTGGTACCATTATAGGTAATAATGTAGAAATAAAATCTTACAGGAATACATTCCCAGGAGATAATATTTCTACAACTATACATTAATTTAGTATATTAAGTTCTTTTGCTATTTTTGTAACCCTTTCATTAAGTATTATAATAAGGTCTTCAATGTTGGTTTGATTATTAAAATCAGTTTTTATTCCAAAATAAAATTTAATTTTTGGTTCTGTTCCTGATGGTCTTATAGTTATTTTTGTCTCATCTTCAAGTAACCATTGTATCACATCAGATTTTGGTAAGTCAATAATTTGTTCTTCATTATTAAGTAAGTTAGTATAAATACTTGTTTTATAATCTTTAATGCCTATAATTCTGCTTCCGTTGAGTATTTTAGGTATATTTGTTCTATAATTGTTCATCATAGTTGCTATTTCTTCTAGTCCTTTTTTACCTTTTTTTTCTATCGAAATAAGTTTTTCATAATAAAAACCATATTCTTTGTATATATTAATTAGTAATTCATACATACTTATATTTTGAGATTTTGCCCAAGCTGCTATTTCAGCTATTATGCAACATGAAATAATAGCATCTTTGTCTCTTACAAAGTCACCTATTAAATAACCATAACTTTCTTCACCTCCTCCAATAAAAAATTTTTTCCCTTCAAATTTGTTAATAATATTAGCTATATATTTAAAGCCTGTAAGTACTTCATAACAAATTATACCAGCTTTATTAGCCATTTCTTTTAGAAGATCTGTAGTTACAATTGTTTTAACAATATAGTGCTGAGGGGTTAATAATAGTTTTTCTTTATATTTTTTTAATAAGTAGTATATTATAATAGATGCTGTTTGATTGCCATTAAGTAGTATGTAATTGTTTGCATTATCTTTAATACCTACACCTACTCTGTCGGCATCAGGGTCAGTAGCAATTACAAGGTTGGCGTTTAATTTTTGTGCTAGTTGTATTGCCATTTGCATTGCTGAAGGTTCTTCAGGGTTTGGCGATTTAACAGTGGGGAAATTACCATCTGGTTGAGATTGTTCTGGTACTATATTAACATTAGTAAATCCGTACATTTCAAGAGCTTTGGGTATTATATTAGTTCCGCTACCGTGTAAAGCTGAATATACTATGCATATATTATGGTATTTTTTAATTATATCTGGCTCGAGACTTAATTCTTTAACTTTTTGCAAATAAGCATTGTCAATCTCTTCATTTATAATTGAAATTAAATTAAACTTTATTTTTCTATTATTATAAAATTTTAAT
>DAOTOD010000285.1:0-2633 GCA_035451165.1 Bacteroidales bacterium | reverse complement strand
CTCCAAGCATAATTTGGTTATATGATTTATATACTAAAAAAACTACTCCCGTTACCAGCGAATGGTATGACTGTAATAACCCCACCTTTAGTAATGACGGCAAATATTTATTTTTCTCTTCAAATAGAGATTTTAATCCCATATATTCATGGACAGAATGGAACCATGTATATATTGACATGGCTAAACTTTATTTTATAACACTTAATAAAAAAGTTTTAAATCCTTTATCCCCTATTAACGATGAAGTAACTATTAACAAAGATAATAATATTAACAAAAAAGATAAAGATAATAAAAATGAAATTATTAACATTGATTTAGATGGAATAATTGATAGAATTATTGCTCTGCCCTTACCACAAGGGAAATATTGGAATATAACAGTAATAGATAATTCAGTGTTTTACATGTATTCATCAAAAGAAAATTACAAAAATGGTCTATATTTATATGAGATCGACAAAGATAAGAATACTAAGTTAGGAGACTTTGTAAATTATGAAATATCTTTTGATAAAAAGAAAATGCTCATTAAAACTCATGATAATAAATATGCTATTATCGATTTACCTAAAAATGAAATAAATATAAAAAATAATGAATATGTTGACCTAAGTAATATGAAAGTTACCGTTAATCTAAAGGAAGAGTGGCAACAGATTTTTAATGAAGCATGGAGACAAATGAAATACTTTTTTTACGACCCCAATATGCACGGTATAAATTGGGATCAAATAAAAGACAAATACCAACCACTTATTCCTCATGTAAATTCTAGATTAGACTTAACTTATGTTATCGGTGAAATGATAGGAGAATTAAATGTTGGTCATGCTTACGTTGGTGGGGGAGATATTCCTAAAATTCAAAAAATCAATATGGGGCTATTAGGTGCAAAACTTTCTAAACATTATTCTGGATATTATAGAATAGATAAAATTCTAAAAGGTGAAAATTGGTCAAAAGATTTAAGATCTCCGCTAACAGAAGTAGGCGTAGATGTAAAAGAAGGCGACTTCATAATAGCTATTAATGGGAAATCAGTCAAAGATTTACCTGATATATATATGGCTCTGATCAATACTGCCGACAAACAAGTAGAGCTTACAGTAAATGAAAAACCTGAAGAAAAAGGTAGTCATAAAACTATAGTAGTTCCTATAGCAAACGAAAATAAACTATATTATTTTAACTGGGTACAGGAAAATATTAACAAAGTTAATAAAGCTACAAATGGTCTGGTAGGGTATATACACATTCCTGATATGGGTGTTGAAGGGCTGAATGAATTTGCAAAATATTATTATCCACAATTATCTAAAAGAGCTTTAATAATAGATGATAGAGGTAATAGCGGAGGTAATGTGTCTCCTATGATAATAGAACGATTAAACAGAGAATTAGTATTAATGAAAATGGGCAGAAATATTTCTCCATCAACTCAACCTGATGCAATGGTTTTTGGACCTAAAGTATGCCTTATAGATGCTTATTCCGCTTCTGATGGTGATCTTTTTGCTTATCAATTTAAGAAATTAAATATAGGTAAAGTAATTGGTGTAAGAAGTTGGGGAGGAGTAGTAGGAATAAGAGGTTCTCTTCCATTTATAGATGGAGGTTTTCTTTCTAAGCCTGAATTTGCCCACTATGCTGCCGACGGTTCCGATTGGATCATTGAAGGTTATGGGGTTGATCCTGACATATATATCGATAATGATCCTGCTAAAGAATATGAAGGCGAAGACCAACAACTTAATAAAGCTATAGAAATTATCTTAGAAGAAATGAAAAAATATCCAAATTCTTTACCTAATATACCACCATTCCCAGATAAAAGCAAATAAATAATTCTATTATTATAAACGTATTAAAGTATAAATTATAAAAAAACATATATTAATATTATACATATATAAATATAAATTATAAATTTAAAAATAATTATGGAATCAAAATTTTTCATTATTAAGGCCAACAAATTTATACATGCCATAAATAATATAAAAAAAATAATATCATTATTATTCATATTAAATGTTATAACAATTAATTTAACTCTAAAAAATAGTAAAGCTCAATTCTTCTATAATAATGGAGCTGAAATAAGTATTAGACAAGGAGCTTATGTAAAAATTGGAGGAAGTGTAAGTAATGATAATTATGGGGAATTAGAAAATCAAGGCATTGTAAAAATTGATGATAGTTTTACTAATAATGCTAATACTTATGGGAACGGTGATTATATTATTAAAGGTAATTGGTATAACAATAATATTTTCACAAGTGGTAATAGTAATGTAATATTAGATGGTGGAAATCAAAACATCGGAGGGTCTTTAGCTACTTATTTCAATAATTTGATACTACAAGGGAATGGCATAAAACAGCTATTAATTAATTCTTACGTTTTAGGAACATTAAGTTTAAATGACCAAGAACTAGCAACAGGTAATTTTAAAATATTTGTAGAAAATCCTTCACCATCTTCTATAACAAGAACAACAGGATTTGTTAGTTCTACTGGTCAAGGCATGTTAAGCAGAAAAACATTATCTAATTCTATTTATTTATTCCCTGTAGGTTCAAGCTCTGGTACTTTAAGATATAGACCTGTAGAAATAACCCCTGCA
>DAOTOD010000284.1:0-2648 GCA_035451165.1 Bacteroidales bacterium | reverse complement strand
ATTTTTAATTTAAAAGGAGTATTTTTCATATATTATTTGCTGATAATTTTGAATTCGCTCCTCCTATTAAGTTGTCTGCCTTCGTCAGTATCATTTGGGGCAATAGGTAGAGTTTCTCCATAGCCTTTTGCTATTAAGCGATTTCTATTTATTCCTTTATTAGCCAAATATTCTACTACAGAATTAGCTCGTTTTTCGGATAATACTTGGTTATATTCATCAGTACCATAGGAATCTGTATGACTTGAAATTTCGATAACCATAGTGGGGTATTGCATCATAAGAGAGTATATATTTTCAAGTTCAACTTTAGATTCAGGGCGTAAATCATATTTATCGAAATCATAAAAAATATTTCTTAATACAATAGTAGAGCCTACTTCAACAGGATTTAATTTTATATCTTTAGTTATTTCATTGTATAAAGCATCAGGGGGTATATTAAAGTTTTCAGAATGAAATAAATAGCCTTCAGATTTAACAGTTATGCCATAATTTCTTCCTGATGGCAAAGAGACAAGATATTTACCAGTTTTGCTGTTTGATTCTAAGTTAGCTATTAATGTTCCCTCATCAACATCATATACTTCAATGTTAGCTTTCATGGGATTATTAGTTTTAGAATCTGTTATTATTCCTTTGAGTAAAGTTAGTTGTGGTGATTGAGGGGTTATTTTTTCTTGCATTACTGTTTCTTTTATAGGTTTTAAAAATGAAGCGATAAGGTTATCTTCAGTATTGCTAACCACAGGTTTTTCTTTACCAATAATAGTGATTAAATAAATATCAAGGCTTCCGTATCCATTGGCTGCACCTGAAGAATAGTAAGCATGTTTACCATCAGCAGAAATAGAAAAGAATACATCGTCGTCAGGTGTGTTAATAGGATAGCCTAAATTTTCAGGTTCTGACCATTGGCCATTTTCGTATGTTGATTTAAAAATATCGTAACCTCCCATAGTTTTATGCCCTTTTGAACTAAAATATAAGGTTTTTCCATCAGGGTGCATAAAAACACCTTCTTCATTGTAAGGGGTATTAATAACTGGGCCTAAATTTACTGCTTCTTCCCATTCTCCGTTTTCATTTTTTTCGGATACATAAATATCACTTCCTCCATATCCACCAGGTTTATCAGAAACGAAGTATATTTTTTTGTTATCATAAGAAAATGAAGCTGATGTTTCGTGATATTTAGTGTTTATTTCTTTACTTAATTTTTTTGGTTTAGACCATTTGTCACCTTCTAATTTACATTCGTATATGTCGCCGCCGTTATCGCCCCTGTATATATATAAATATTGACCATCAGGAGAAAAGCCTACAGTAGCATCATGTAATTTTGTATTTATAGGTTTACCTAAGTTTCTAGGAATTCCCCAAACATCATTAATTTTATACGAAATGTATATATCTTCATAATATGAATTATCAATAGGGGCCTTTTTACCTCCTATTACAGTGTTTCTACGGGAAGTAAAAATCAAGGCACTTTCATCAGCATTAACTATTGGGCAATAATCAGGGTATATACTATTAACAGTGTTTCCTAAATTATCAACGAATATTTTAATAGGTTTAGCTATTAATTCTTTCCCATTTTGGCATTCTTGAATACGTTTTTCTATATCATCATTATATATTGCTAACATATTAGGGCTTAATGAATTACGGAATTCATTATATTTTTCAATAGCTTTATTGAATTGCATATCTAATTGATAAGATTGTGCAAGTAAATATGTAATGTCTGGTGCTATGTTAGGGTTAAGGTTATAAGCTAATTCAAAATATGTTAAAGATTTATTTTTTTGTATAGTATTAAGATAACTTTTACCTATTTTATAATTTAATTCGGCATTTTTAGGATTAAAATTGTATGCTTTAAGATAATAATCTATTGCATTAGCACACATTTTTGTGCTTATTTTACACATGTTATCACCTTTCTTTATATTTTTCAAAGCTGTTTTTAGTTCTTGTTTTTTACCTGGGAAGTTAGCAATAGTAAAATCAACATTTTGAGAATAAATATTATTACTTAATATATAAGATGCTATAATAAATATTATTAAAGCATAATTCTTAATTTTTTTTATATATATAAAGTTCATTGTTAAAATTATTTAAATTTATTAATAATTATTTTAATTTTTTATGTAATTTTTACATTGGTCTTTAACAAATATTTTAGCATTTTCAATACCTAATTCAGCTGCTTTTTGCCAATCTTCACAAGCTCCTTTATCGTCTCTTAATAATTCTTTTATTATACCTCTGTTCATGTATGCATAGCCATAATTTATATCAATATTTATAGCTTTTGAGTAATCTTCAATAGCTTCTAAGAGCATATTTAGTTTATATTTAGCATTACCTCGGTTATTAAAAGCAAGAGCATAATTAGGGTTTATTCTAATAGCTTCATTAAAATCTGCTATGGCTTCTGTATAATTGTTTATATCATATTTTGCCACACCTCGATTATTGTAAGCTATATAATAATTGGGGTTTATATTAATAGCTTTAGTATAATATGCGATAGCTTCTTCATTGTGGCCTTGTTTCTTTTTTACACTTGCTAAATTGTTATAAGATATTGATAAGCTAGAATCAAAGTTAATAGCCTTCATATAATCTTTAGCGGC
>DAOTOD010000283.1:0-2661 GCA_035451165.1 Bacteroidales bacterium | reverse complement strand
TAATTCAACAATGGGCATTATAGGTGGTATTTTAAGCCATATAGGAACACCTGGAGGATTAAATATATGTTTCCAATAATTACGATTACCACTTATGGTAGTTATTACAAAAGTAAATACAGCCAAAACCATTGTTACACTTAAATTCCCTGTAACATTAGCTCCACCAGGGAAAAATGGTACTAAACCAAGTAAATTATTAAAAAATATAAAAAAGAACAATGAGAGTAAATATGGCATAAATTTCTCATATTTTTCCTTGCCTATAGAAGGAATGGCAATATCATCACGAATAAAAACTATAAAAACTTCTAAAGCTGACTGTAATCCTTTAGGAGCAGCTCTACTACCTCTTTTAGTATAAACACGTGCTATATAAATAAAAATTACACACAATAATATTACGCTAATAAATATAGCTAATACATTTTTTGTTATGCTAAAATCAAGTATCTTAGGGGCATTTTCATCTATAGTTTTACCGTCTTCTTTAACCCTAACTATTTTCCCCTTGTATTTACCTTCTGTTTCTAATTTATATCCTTTATAAGAAGAATGGCCATGTTGAAATTTAGATGATAAAAAAATATCAATTTTATTATTATAAACCAAAATAACAGGTAAAGGAATAGTTATATGTTTATTACCTATAGTAAATAAATGCCATTCATATGCATCTTTTATATGTTCAATTATCATTTCACCAGCATTAAAGTTTTTTTCTTTATTGCTGGAATTATTCAAATCTTGATTTACTTTATCAAAAGCAAATAAATTTTTTGTAAAAAATATAAGTAGTATTAATGATATTATATTTTTAAATATTATTTTTTTCATTAAATCAGCATAATGTTTTTAGCAACATAATATAACTTTAACTTTCGCAAAGTTATAAATTTATTAAAGCAAAAAACGATTTTTATTAATTATTTATGATTTTGTTTTTTAAATAGATTTTAATCTATCATATGCAGATATAGCTACAATTATATCAAAGCACATATAAAAAACATATACAATACAGTAAGTTATAACAAACAATTTTGCCTCATTTCTATAAATTAAAGCATACAGAACCATAACAATAATATATAAAGCTAGCTTAATAAACGAAACTCCCATAAACCATCTTATAAACTTAGAAGCTTTTTTATTATATGTATTTTTCAATATTAAAAGTTGAGTTATTAAATTTACAATAAAATAAAATGCTATTATAAAAGGGAAGGCAGGTGTATATAAATTTTTAGGTAAAATAAAATATATAACATAGCCTATTAAATATAATAAAAAAGTAAGAACTAATAATTTTTTAATGTACAAAAGCAATATATTTTTCATAATTATTTATTTTTCAGAAAATCTCTCACAGCAATATAAATTGCCATAAAAACAGAAACAAACGACAATAAAATTGTAAACAAAGGGAAATTTGCAATACTCATTATAGCATCAAGTTTTTGGCCTCCCCATACTCCCAAAAAAATAATTACACCCATTTGAATACCTATACCTGAATAATAAGCATAATTACGAAGAGGTGGTTTTTGTTGTTGCTTTTGAGGGCTCATGTTCTTGCTGTTTAACTTGTTGCTGAGGAAGGGTTGATTCCATGTGGCATGAACCACTAAACTTAGCACCAGGTTCTATTGAAAGTTTATTTGTTTTTATATCACCATTTAATTTTGCAGTCGGTTTAAGCACTAATAATTCAGAAACAGAAATCTGACCTTTTATTGTACCTGAAAAATCAGCATTTTGGCAAACTATTTCTCCTTCAACGTTACCTGTAGGGCCTATTACAACCTTACCTTTAGAATGAATCGAGCCCACCAACGTACCATCTATGCGTATATCTCCATTTGATTTAATATCGCCTTTAATAAAGGTACCATAAGCCATAATATTTATTGAAGGACTTTCTACTTCATGTGGCTTTGACATAATTTTCAAAGTTTAAATTATCATTTAAAATTAATGCATAAATATAAAATAAAAAATTTATTGTTTTACAAATTAAGATAATTCTTAATAAAAAATTGTTTATAATCTTCTACATTTTTTTGTTTATATAAAGTAGAATAATTTTCTGCAGATATTATAAATTTATTAGCATTTAATTTATCAAGCATAGTACGAAGGTTATTATTTTTTTCAATACTATAATAATATGTCATAGCTTTTTCTTTATCTTTAAAATTACTTACTGTAATCATTTGCTCATTAGTAGTAAAAAATATATTAGTAGTATTAAGTTTTTCAAGAGAAAAATAAAGTTTATTATGGTCAGAAATCAAATTTCGCAACTGGCTTATATCATTTGACTTAGCGTTAACAATAACTACAAAAAAATGGAATGCTGAAGGGTCAAATTTATAATTTAAACTAGAAGCAGGGATATTAGTATTTACTTGTTCTTTATTAGAATTATTATTACTTGACAGATTATTTTCCGTTTGTTTTTTTTCTTCATTATCAACAATATTTTGCTCTTCATCATTGTCATTAAATAAATCGTCTAAAGATTCCATATTAAATTCTTGCTTCTCTTTATTCTCACTATATGGATTATACGGATTGAATTTTCTCCATATTCCTCTATCTCCTAAGCTAAATCCATTATGACTAATTTTCACAGAATTCAAATCATTTGTAATATCG
>DAOTOD010000282.1:0-2680 GCA_035451165.1 Bacteroidales bacterium | reverse complement strand
ACGTTATCTGCATATATTTCTAAATGAGGTTTACTAAAGGCTGTGGCTTTAGAAGAAAGAAGAATATTTTTATTACTTTGATAAGCTTCTGTTTGTTGTGCTTTTTGATTTACTCTTATATAGCCATTATATATACCATGAGCTGAATCATCAATTATACCTTTATATATTTGATTACTTTTAGAATTAGGTTCAATATGATCAACAAATATATTATTATCAATATGTTGTTGTTTATCAGCTAAATATAAACCTTTAAGTTCAGTATGGCAATTAGTGCCATTTAATATAGCTTTTATATTATTTCTTATTAAACCACCATTTAAAGTAAAAGTATTTGATAATAAAATAGAATTTTTTTGTTGATTAAAATAGATAGAAGTAATAAGTTTGGACTTTTCATCTTTGTTTTGAACTTTATAATGATCAAGTTGAGAGCCTTCATCTAAAAATACTTCTGTTATAGAATTTACAAAACTTATTTGATGTTTTAATGAATGATCGCAATGTATTATAGTAGCCGTACTATTTTTACCGATAACTATAAGATTACGTGGTTGTATTAAAATATTATCATCAGTATTAACTATGCTTACTATTTGAATAGGTTTTTTTAATGATATATTATCAGGTATATAAATAAAGATACCATCTTGTGCAAAAGCTGTGTTAATTGAGATAAGGCCATTTTCATTTATTAAAGCGTATTTACCAAGATGTTTTTGGATAATGTCGGTATAATTATTAATAGCATAAGCTAATGAACTTACGATAATGCCATCAGGCATAATTAAATTTGGTTTTTGTTTATATGTGAACCATCCATTTATTATAGTGAAAAGTAGTGTGTCTAAGTTAGGGACATCACATATAAATAAATTTTCTATATCATTTATGTTGTCAGGTGGGTTTATTGGTATTTTATAATCTATTTCAGCAATCTTAGAAACGTCAGTAGTTCGCCATTCTTCTATGTTATTACTTGGGAAACCATATTTTATAAAATGTTGTATAGCTGATTTTCTTAATTGTCTTATTTCAGGATTATTATAGCCGGGCAAAATATTTTCTTTTTCATTAAAAAGGGCTATAAGTTTTTCTTCTAAAGTTTTTTTATTATTGATATCTATGTTCATTTACTATACAATTTGTTTTTAATAATTTTTTTGTTTAATCCAGTCGTATCCTTTTTCTTCTAGTTCTATAGCTAATTCTTTACCCCCTGTTTTTATTATTTTACCGTCAAATAGTATGTGAACTAAGTCAGGGACAATATATTCTAATAATCTTTGGTAATGAGTTATTATTATGAAAGCATTTTCTTTAGTTTTCATTTTGTTGACCCCACTTGCTACTACTTTTAAGGCATCTATATCAAGTCCAGAATCAGTTTCATCTAATATTGCAAGTTTAGGGTTTAGCATGGCCATTTGAAAAATTTCATTTTTTTTCTTTTCACCTCCCGAAAATCCTTCATTTACTGAGCGATTTGTTAGTTTAGACTGTATATCTACTATTTTTTTCATTTCTTCCATTTTAGCTAAGAATTCTTGAGGTGGAATAGGGTCTAATCCTTTATATTTAAGTTGTTCATTTATAGCTGTTCTTAAAAAGTTTATCATACTTACACCAGGTATTTCTACAGGATATTGAAATCCTAGAAATATGCCTTCACAAGCTCGTTGTTCCGGGGGCATTGCTAAAAGATCCATTCCATTATAAATAATTTCACCTGATATAATTTCATAATTATCACGTCCAGCTATAACTGATGCTAAAGTACTTTTGCCAGTACCGTTAGGCCCCATAATAGCATGTACTTCGCCTGTTTTTACTTCAAGGTTTAACCCTTTTATTATTTCTTTTCCGTTAATAGCTACATGTAAATTTTTGATGTAAAGCATATAAAATATTTAATTTAGATTTATAATAATAATTATCCTATGCTGCTTTCTAAACTTATTGTTAATAATTTTTGTGCTTCAACTGCAAATTCCATAGGAAGTTTATTTAAAACTTCTTTTGCATATCCGTTTACTATTAAACCTACCGCACTTTCAATACTTATACCTCTTTGCCTACAATAAAATAATTGATCGTCTGAAATTTTTGAAGTCGTAGCTTCATGTTCAACAATTGATGATGTATTCTCTACTTTTATATAGGGGAAAGTATGAGCACCACATTTATTACTCATAAGTAATGAATCGCATTGTGAATAATTTCGTGCATTAATAGCATTTTTTGATATTTTTACTAATCCTCGGTATGAATTATTGCTTTGTCCCGCTGAGATGCCTTTAGATATAATAGTTGAGCGAGTATTTTTGCCTAAATGTATCATTTTAGTTCCTGTGTCAGCTTGTTGGTAATTATTAGTAACTGCTACAGAATAAAATTCACCTATTGAATTGTCTCCTAATAATATACAACTTGGGTATTTCCAAGTAATAGCAGAGCCTGTTTCGACTTGTGTCCATGAAATCTTAGAATTAGCACCTTTACATATACCTCTTTTAGTAACAAAATTATATATTCCACCTTTACCTTCTTTATCACCGGGATACCAATTTTGTACAGTTGAATATTTTACTTCTGCATTTTTTAGAGCTATGATTTCGACCACGGCCGCATGGAGTTGATTTTCGTCTCGCATAGGAGCAGTACAACCTTCCATATA
>DAOTOD010000281.1:0-2683 GCA_035451165.1 Bacteroidales bacterium | reverse complement strand
GGTTCTTAGGAAGTTCTATAATGGGTTTCTTATATGACGTTAGTCTAAACGGATTAATTGCATTTTCTATTATAAGTCAATTATTAGCTGTAATATTAATTTCATACTTGTATGTACAAACTAAAAATAATAAAATTACTTAAAAACATGATTATAAAATATAAAAATATTACAAAACCTATAAAATATAAATCATTATCTCAATAAATATTATCTTTTTGTAAATGGCTTAATTTTTGTAACTTGCAACTTTCTAAAAAAATCATAAAATGAAACCATATTTTTTCCTTGCTTTTTATTTATTATTAATCCCCCTAATTTCATTATCACAAGAATTAAAGCTACGAACTATTAATAATACTGCTTTTCAACGTGGCGAAAAACTTGTCTTTAGAGCATATTATGATGCTATACTAACAGGTAAAGTTACTGCAGGAGAAGTTACTCTTGAAATCACTAATGAAAATAAAAAAATAAATGGACGAAATACTTATCATATTGTAGGTGTAGGAGAAACTAAAGGTCTCTTTAATTTATTTTTTAAAGTCGTTGACCGTTATGAATCATATGTTGACGAAGAAGCCATAGTACCATGGGTATTTATAAGAAGAGTTAACGAAGGTGGCTATATAATTAACCAAGATGTTATGTTTAATCATGCTAAAAAGCTTGCCATAAGTAATACTGCTACTGTACCAGTACCTGAATATATTCAAGATGTAATTTCTACTTTCTATTACGCAAGAACTATGGATATTAGCCATTTACAGCTAGGACAATATCAACCTATTGACTTTTTTATAGACGATACTGTATATAATTCTCATTTTATATATTTAGGCATCGAAAACGTTAAAACTTCAATAGGAACGATAAGATGCTATAAAGTAAAACCTAAAGTTGCTAAGGGGATTGACTTTAAAGAAGATTATCCTATGATTCTTTATGTATCTGCCGATAAAAACAGAATACCAATACTTGGTGAATCAAAAGTAATTGTAGGTTCTGTTAAACTTGAATTAATAAAATATTCTGGACTTAAAAATCCTTTCGAGGCTAAAATTAAGTGAAAATACCTATTAATTAATAAGTTTCTATATTGTATATCAATATAATAAAAATTTAAAACAAAAAACATGAAAATTCCGAAATCATTAATAATAATATTATTATTAATGCTAATAGGTTATTTTGTTTCAATAGCCTCCTTAATTAATAATCATAAAATCAAAGAAAAAAATTTTTATCCAATTGATTTCAATAAACAATGGCAAAAAATAGATTCTCTCGTAAACAAAGGATTACCAAAATCGGCTCTTGAAATAGTAAATTTAATATATGATAGTGCTCGTGCTGAACATAATTATCCACAATACATCAAAGCAATAATATATAAAATAAATTTAAAAAGTGAATTTGAAGAAAATTATTTACAAAATTATGTTAACGAATTAAATAATGAAATTGAAATTACCACTGATCCTGCGGCAAAATCAATTTTACATTCACTATTAGCTGATATATACTGGAAATATTATAATAACAATAGATACTATTTATTAAAAAAAACTGAAATATCAAATTTTCAACAAAACGATGATATTAACACTTGGGATAGTAAAAAAATTATTGAAAAAACTATATACCATTATTTACAATCTTTAAAAAATAATAATGACTTACAAAATATAAAAGTTGATATTTACGACCCTATTATTATAAAGGATAGTACAACTAGAAAATTCAGACCTACCTTATACGATTTTTTAGCTCACCGTGCCGTTGATTTTTTCATGAACACAGAACTTGATATTATTACCCACACATATAAATTTGAACTCGACAATCAAGAATATTTTTCCGCTCCAAATATATTTACTAATATATTTATACAAAATGCTGATAGTTTTTCTTTAAAATTCTATGCCCTATCTTTACTACAAAATTTAGAAAAATTTCATTTAAATGACACAAATCCTGATGCTTTAATAGACGTATGTCTTAAACGGTTAAATTTTGTCCACAAAAACAGTATTAATGATGATAAAGATAGCTTATATATAAATACACTATATTATCTTGAAAAAAAATATACTTCACATCCATACTCTACTATGATATCTTATCAATTAGCTTTTGAATATTACAAACTAGGGCAAAATTATCATCATATAACATCTCCAGAATATAAAAATTATATAACAAAAGCATATCAAATATGCAAAAAAGCTATTGAAAAATTTCCTAAAACAGATGGTGCAAATAATTGCAACGCTCTAATAGAAAATATTGAAAAAAAGATTCTATTATTCACCAACGAAACTG
The DNA here is from genome assembly GCA_035451165.1 of Bacteroidales bacterium. GTDB lineage: Bacteria > Bacteroidota > Bacteroidia > Bacteroidales > JAKIYJ01 > JAKIYJ01. The sequence continues at coordinate 358 of DAOTOD010000281.1, read as the reverse complement.
CCGAACCTGCTAATAAACCTTTTAGGGTCCTGATATCATATAAAAATGTTAATAATATTTTTTTACGTATAATAAAAATTTCTCCAGAAGAAAATCTTAAGCTTACAAATAAATATTCATCAAACGAACTTATATCAAAATATTTACAAATAACACCCTTAAAACAATGGGAAATACAAATGCCCAAAGATGAAGATTTTCAACAACATTCTGTTGAAATTGCTATGCCAGCCCTACCATTAGGTTTTTATATATTATTAATAAGTACAGATGCAAATTTCTCAACTCAAAACTCTAATATCGTAGCATACAACAATATATGGATATCAAACTTAAACTATATTTTTCGTAAAAAACA
>DAOTOD010000280.1:0-2684 GCA_035451165.1 Bacteroidales bacterium | reverse complement strand
AGCCTGTTCCAACATTTTTAAGATTTAACTCATAATTAACAGTATTAGCAGGTATAGTTTCTTTTTTAATAATTTTACCACTAATATCAAAAAGTTGTATAATTAAATCTTCTTTATTATTTGTTATAATATTAACAAAATCTTGAGCTGGATTAGGATAACAAATATAATCTTTTATACAAGGCTCATTAAATTCGTTAATATTAACAATATTATGAAACCAATCGTGAGCTCTAGTAATAATATCTTTCCTGACATTAGTATCGCTAATCATTTCAAGACTTACACCCATATTTACAGTTTTATATCCTCCTCCTGTTGATCTTACACCACCAATTTTAGATGTATTACCATTATAGTAAAAGAAAGAAGTACCGCCAGATAAAGGATTGATTTCGTCAGGATACATAAAAGTATTTGACCCACTACCATACGCATCAATAATAACCGAATTACCTACTGAACCAAATACTGCATCATTTGTATTAATAGTTAATTGATTATTAGCTGTAGAACCATCATTCACAAATGATGATTTTAAATAATTATTATAAAAACTTTGTGTTATAGCTGTTCCATTACCTCCATTAGTTAAATCAAAGTTATCCCAACCTATATCTTGACCTGAAATTAATAAATTGCCTCCATTATCAAGATAATTTTCAAATACAGCAACGCATGCATCAGTCAAAGAAGGGAATGACCATCCTACATTATAATAAACACCAATAATATTATCTAATTTCCCTGCATTACCTATGATTTCAAAAACAGAGAGAGGTATTACATCATATTTTGTTTCGCCAGCATTAATAAGGCCTTGAATAAAATTAGACTGAAAATTGGCTGGAGTTACAGAGCTTCCATCACCCCACGAAGCTTCATTATTAACTATTATATCAGTTACATTCGATAATATATAAATTTTTTTAATTAAAGGAGATAAATAAGGTTGAGAATTAGAAGTTATTGTAAGTGTATAAGTAGCTATTTTGGGCGTATTGCCTGGTATAATATTTATTGTTATATCATCAGGTGTATTAAAAGTAAAATTACCGGTTCCTGTATTTGTATATGTATTACCATTAACTGTAAAAGACGAGTTCCAATCATTCGGCGCATCACTACTAGTTAAACTAATATTAAAACTTTCATTACCAGTAATGTTACTAGTAAAAGTAATGGGAATGTTTAATATATTAAAGGGAGTGCCGGTTTCAACATAATAATTTTGATTAAATTTTCCTATCAAAAAAGTACTACCTCCATTAGCTGCTACTCTTTTACCACTTAAAATTTCTTGATGGCTTTGAGCTACATAAACAGCTATATCACAATTAACAATATTATAAGTAGTTGGAACAGTATAAGTATATGTTTTTGTTCTAAAAGCTCCTGCTTGAATATTTTTTACTGTATCGCCCCATTGTCCAGTAAGAAAATGACGTAATATATTTTTATGATTATAATTAGAAGAAGCCCCTGCCTGATATGCTATAACATTACTTTCTAATAAAGCAACGTTAATATAATTTGTAGAAGTTGCAGGTGTGGCAGTATAATACAATTCTACATCAACCGTTAGTTGCCTTGTCACAGCATCAAAAGTAGATTTAACACCTACATTAACTGGTGACGATTGTGCCAAAATTTGATTAGAAGCTGCCGCCCAGTATGACCTGCTCATAGCTGTACCATTATTCATTGCATAAGCTGGGAAAAAATGTCTATTAATTGTTCCAGCAGGATAACCTGTTAAAGCAGCTTGACTTGCAAGTGCATCGCCAAAAGCTGTTCTAAAATCAGGTTGCCCCGCTGATGGCACTGCATAACTACCCTGATGAACACCTACAATTATCACTCTATCAGGGTTAGCAGCCCTTATACTTTCTGCTATAGCATGCCCGCTAGGACAATTAGGACAATTGATACCCGTAAAATTTTCTAAAACTACTGTTTTTAATGTAGGTTCTGTTGATACCAGTGTTTGTGACCAAGTATAAAAACTTATTACATTAAAAAATAAATAAACAATAATAATTCTTCTTAAATACATAAAATTATTATAATTTAAATTTTTTAAAAAAAATGTAATTTACAAAATAACAAAAAAAATAAATATAAAATAAAAATACTAAACATTATCAATAATTATAACTTTTAAGATTTAATTTTATATTTATTATTAAAAATTATTATTTATCTTTATCTAAAAAATTATAGTTTTTATGAAAAATATAAATTTATTTTTAATTTTATTCAGCTTTGCTATATTATCTTTTTCTCAAAGCAATAACGAAGGTGTTGCAATTAATACAAGTGGTGCTTTAAACGATCCTTCATCTATGCTAGATATTAGTAGCACCTCTAAAGGAATTCTTATTCCAAGAATGACAGAAGCCCAAAAACTTTCTATTAATAATCCAGCAACAGGCTTATTGATATATCAAACTGACAACAATGAAGGATTTTGGTATTATGATGGCTCTAAATGGACAAGCATATTAAATTCACAAGTAATTACAGGCTTACTACCACAAGGGGTTACAGGGCAAACTTTACGACATGATGGTACAAACTGGGTTAATAATTCTTTTTTATATAATGCTGGCAATTCTATAGGCATAGGTACTAACTCGCCTGATATGTCATCAATATTAGATATAATAAGTTATGATAAAGGT
>DAOTOD010000279.1:0-2691 GCA_035451165.1 Bacteroidales bacterium | reverse complement strand
TTTAATCAACTTGAACAAAATAAGGAATATAAAACAATTTTTATTATAGGTACTAGTCATAGGACAACATTTGATGGAGCTGCTATTTACAATTCAGGAGACTTTATAACCCCATTAGGCAAAATTAAAGTTGACAAAGAACTCGCTTCTAAATTATTAAAAGAAAACAAGTGCTTTGTTGTAAAAGATGATGCTCATATTTACGAACATTGTCTAGAAGTTCAAATGCCTTTTTTACAATATTATTTAAAAAAACCTTTTAAAATAGTACCTATTATTATAGCAACCTATTCTATTAATACTATAAGGCAAATAGCCAATGCTTTAGAACCTTTCTTTAATAAAGACAATTTATTTGTAATAAGTACCGATTTTTCTCACTATCCATCCTATAATGACGCTTATGTGGTTGATAAAAAAACTGCTCAAGCTATAATATCCAACAACTCTGAAACTTTATTAAATGAAATAGAAGAAGATATTAAAGACATACCTAATCTCTCAACCAAATTATGTGGTTGGAGCTCTGTTTTAACTTTGTTGTATATAACAGAAAATAATGCTGACTATCAATATATTCCTATACAATATATGAATTCTGGCGATGTTTCAGGAGATAAAAGCAGAGTTGTTGGTTATTGGGCAATCTCAGTAGTACAAAATAATAATAAAACTGATTTCATAAACAATAATAAAGAGTTTGAATTAAAAACACAAGATAAAAAAATATTACTTAATATAGCAAGAGAGACGCTCGAAAGTTATATTCAGAAAAAAATTATACCTAAAATAGATACAACAAGCTTTTCTTCTATAATGTATAAAAAATGTGGAGCTTTCGTTACTCTTCACATAAATGGGAAATTAAGAGGATGTATAGGACGATTTTTTTCAGATATTCCATTATATAAATTAATACAAGAAATGACTATTGCCTCGGCAACTCAAGATTCAAGATTTATGCCTGTAAGTAAAGATGAAATAAACAAGATAGATATTGAAATATCCATTCTTACACCACTAAAAAAAATAAATTCTATTGACGAATTTGAACTAGGCAAACATGGAATTTATATGAATTTAAATGGACGAACAGGAACTTTTTTACCTCAAGTAGCTATAGAAACTGGTTGGGATAAAGAAGAATTTTTAGGTCATTGTGCTAGGGATAAAGCAGGAATAGGTTGGGATGGTTGGAAAAAAGCTGAGCTCTATACTTATGAAGCTATTGTATTTAGTGAAAAAGATTTTGAAAAATAATTTAATCTAAACTTTCTATTATTTTTCTTGTTTCTTTAATATCCATTGGTAATAAACCTTGCTGTTCCACGTAATTTTGCCCTTCACTTAAAATCCACTTAATAAATGTAATAACTGATTGATTATTAAGTTGTTGTTGCTTAACATATAAGTAAACATATTTTGTTAATTCCGAAGGATAATCGCCTTTTTTATAGGCATTCATTAAAATACTTTTCTCATCATAAATAAGTTCTTTATCATCTAGTATCCCATTAGCATTCTGATCAATAGGTAAAATATAAATATCTTGAGTCCTATATTTGTTACCTGTGAGATAAGCAAGATTAAAACTACAAAAACTTAAAGCTAATTGATTATTCTTAACAGCTAATAATATTTCATTTTCATCATTAAGTATCTTACCTTTCATCACTAAGTTTGTTTCTTTAAAATAATTATTAAAAGCTTGTGTAAGGGATGCGTAATCACTTAATCTATAAATAGCTACAGGTTCTTTGCTTTTTTTAGCATCTAGGAGGTCCGACCATAATGTTATATCACCTTTATACAATAAAGAATACAATTTATCAGGCTTAATTCCATAAAGTGCTATCTTTTGAATATAAGGATTATCACTATTAATAATAGGTACAACAATATCTTTGGCTATTTTAGTATGCCACAAATTATTATTTTTAATATTTGCAGTTGTAATTAAAACTGTATTATAATTATCATTTTGATCTAAAAAACTATTCCCATTTTGAATAATCAATTTAATATCAGTGTGCTTTTTACTAAAATAATTAGTCCAAATAGATACTATTTTGTATAAATCATTTTGAACAATAACATTAATTTCTTTTTTTGTACTATTTTTTTGATTATCATTAACTTCTGTTATTGTACTATTTTTATCCTGTTTATTATTATTACAAGAAATAATTAATAAATAAATAAATCCTACTAACAATAAATTTAATCTACTCATAATCAGATAAATGATATTTTAATTATTAACTTTTTATTAAAAACAAATATATAATACGAAATATTGTTTCAAAATATTTTACTCTAATAAAATTTATTTTAACTCAATCAGTTTTATTTTAAAAATTATTAGGTAATGTAATTGATTTTACATAACTTTGCACTACATTACTAATACACACAATTTAAAATTATTATGAACGAGATGGATAAAATTACAACTGTTAACAATAATAATACATATAATGCTGACAGTATAAAAGTATTAGAAGGCCTTTCTGCTGTACGTAAGCGCCCCGCTATGTATATAGGAGATGTTAGTACAAGAGGCTTACATCACTTAGTTTACGAAGTTATTGATAATTCTATTGATGAGGCTTTAGCTGGCTATTGTAACAAAATAGATGTAATAATTAATGAAGATAATTCTATAACAGTAATAGATAACGGGAGAGGAAT
>DAOTOD010000278.1:0-2695 GCA_035451165.1 Bacteroidales bacterium | reverse complement strand
GTACCACCTGTAACATTAACTGTAGCAGAACCATTAGGTAAATTACAGGTTGCATTTACAACATTTGTTGTAGCTGCCATATTAGAAGTGGTGCCGACTATTCCTGTTGCTACTGAGCTACAGGCACCATCATATACTGTAACGGTGTAAGTCCCTGGATATAAATTTATAGCTGTAGCAGTCGTTTGTGGTGGAGTAGTGTTCCATATGTAAGTATAATTTCCGCTACCTCCAGTTGCTGTTGCAGTAGCAGTACCATTAGGAGTAGCACACGCTGCAACGGTAGTACTAACAGTAGCATTTACAATATTAACAGTAAAAGGCAAGCTTCCAGATGGAGCTGTGTTCCCACATAAATCTGTAACTGAACCACAAACATTAGCATTAAGGTTTAAATAAAAAGTACCTCCTGTAGTTATTGGTGGAGTAAAATTAATTGTAAAAGTTTTTTCTTGTTTACCGCCTACATTACAACCATTCCCGCTAATACTAGTAATAGTATATGGCCCCCCAGGCCCTGTTAAAGATAAATCACATGTGGAAAGAGTGCTACATAATATATTTTCAGAAAATTGAAAAGTTAGAGAAGTAGCTCCACAATTTACATTAGAAGTAATTTGATGAATGTGTGGTGGTATATTATCAAATATTTGAGCTGTTGAAGAACTAAAATCAATAGTATATCCTGGGGTGCCATTAGACCAATTGGAAATCATTAAAACATAAGTTTCACCAGCTTGTACAGGCAAATCCTGATTAAATTTATTAGTCCAATTAGGGCCATTAGAATTCCCACTACCTCCCATAGGTGTGCTAATTCCTGTAGCTCCTGTATAACCTGATGCATTGCAACTAACCATCATGCTGGGTGTTGAATATATATTTAAGCAACCATAATTAGTAAGATTAAAAACGGCCCAATCATAATCATCACCGCTACTGTTAGGAGTTAATATGAATCTAAACACTCCTGAAGTTTGTACAGTAAAAACGTACCATACCGAATTAGATTCACCACCTAAATAAAGGCAATTGTTAAGACTAACTTCATTAGGGTAATTGCCCATTCCAAAATATGAAGTAGTAGTAGAATAAACATTTTGGCATATTGGTATTGCTCCTAAGCAATCTTGTACAGTAGGAACCTGAGCTTTTATACTAACTGCATAAGTTCCTAACAATAAAATACTAATTATACAAGATCTTTTAAGAAGCATACCCCAATATATTGTTATTCACAAATTTACAAAAAATAATGTTAATTAATCATTTATAAAATAAGACAATGATTTTTTTAAAAGGTTACTTCTTTCAAAGAAAGATTTAAATAATTTTGAAAATTTATAGTTATTTTATGAATTTAATAAAAAAAAATGTAGCAGAAATTTATTTAATTTTTTTATCCATAGTGTCAATATTATTTATTGTCAATTATAAACCTTTTGGAAATATTTCAGAACATCATATAACGAAAGTTAATCCTTACAATAATATTGGAATTGACAATCTAGAGGTTTTCATTGATACTATCAAAGAAGAAGAAACTCTTTATTCAATTCTAATAAAATGGGGAATATCTGATAACAATAAAATAAATTTAATAATAAGTAAATCAAAAGAAATATTCGATATTGAAAAAATTAAAGGAGAAACTTATTTAGTGCTATGCGAGCCTGATTCTTCAAAAAAAGTTATGTATATGATTTATGAAACAAAAAATTCTGATTATGTGATTTTTGATTTAAAAGACACTATAAGTATTTATACTAGTAAATATAACATTAAATCATCTATAAAAACATGTTCAGGAATTATTACCTCTTCTTTATGGGATGCTATTGAAAATTCTAATATAGGCATTGATATAGCTATGCATTTATATAAAATTTATGCATGGAATATTGATTTTTATGAATTACAAAAAGGAGATTGGTACAAAGTGTTATATGAAGAAATAAGTATTAATGATAAACCAGTTGCCGTGAAAAAGATATTAGCATCAATATTTTATACAAATAATGAAGAAAATAAAGCTTTTTATTTTGAAAAAGATAACTTAAACAAATATTATGATGAGGACGGTAAAAGTTTAAAAAAGACTTTTCTTAAAGCTCCTATACAATTCCAAAGAATCAGTTCCAGTTTCAATTATAACAGATATCATCCAATATTAAAATATTATAGGCCACATTTAGGCATAGATTATTCTGCACCTATCGGAACTCCTGTATTTTCAGTTGGGGATGGTATCATAGAAAAAATAAATAGTGATAATCAAGCGGGGCTAATGGTTAAAATAATTCATAATAATACAGGGTACTCTACAGCTTACCTACATTTGGGTAAAATAGATAAGAAAATAAAAACAGGAGAAAAAGTAAAACAAGGACAATTAATAGGCTATGTGGGTAATTCTGGTTTATCTACAGGCCCTCATTTAGAATTTCGTTTTTATAAAGATAATAAACCAATTAATCCCTTATATATTCAATCTCAATCAGCAAAAAGCATTGATTCAGTATATTTATTTGACTTTATAAAACTAAAAAACGAAATGATGCATCATCTTACAGCAATAGAATTAAAAGAAAAAAAAACATACATAAATAAATACTTTTAAACTTGCAAAAGTATTTCTTACTTGATTAAATTTTATTATTTTATAAATATCATTATATTTGTGTTATAAATAAAA
>DAOTOD010000277.1:0-2695 GCA_035451165.1 Bacteroidales bacterium | reverse complement strand
AAAACTTTTAGATGGAGATAAATATATATTTATCACTTTTAAAATTTTTAATTAATTTTATATAGTTTAACTATCTTTTTTTAAAATAAATTTTATGAAAAAAATAAATCGTATCAAGAAGATTATTTTATTAGGAGTATTATTATTTTTGAATAATTGTTGTTTTTCTCAAGGTGTTGCAATTAATACTACTAGTGCTAATGCTCATCCTTCTGCTATGCTCGATATATCAGCTACAGATAAAGGTATATTGATCCCTAGAGTTACTGAAGCTCAAAAACTCTTAATACCAGCTCCAGCAGTGGGCTTATTAGTATATCAAACAGATGGAAATGTAGGCTTTTGGTTTTTTGATGGTAATAGTTGGGTAAATATGAGCAATCAATCTAATCAGGGGAGTACAATAAATATGGGAGTAAATGTAGGTAATACCCTTTATTGGAACGGAAATGAGTGGACAGTTGATACTCAAAATTTATATAATGATGGTAATAATGTAGGTATAGGAACTAATACGCCTCATTCATCTGCAATAATAGATATAAATAGCTCTAATAAAGGTATTTTAATTCCTCGATTGACCACCTTACAAAGAAATTCTATTCTTGCGCCAGCTGAAGGGTTGTTAATTTTTAATGTTGATACGAAATGTTTTGAATCGTTCGTATTAAATCAATGGAATAATGTTTCTTGCCCTAATACATGTTTTCCGCCAAGTAAACCTCAAAGTATAAATGGGCCAAATCAAGTTTGCGAAAATACAGCTTTCTCTTATTCTATAAATGAAATTAATGCCGCTACTTATTACGAATGGACAGTACCATCAGGGTGGACAATTACTTCCGGGCAAGGCTCCACTAGTATTGATGTAATAACTGGTAATGCTGGGCAAAATGGTGATATTGCTGTTAAAGCAGCTAATTCATGTGGATTGAGTGCTTCTAATTCTATAAGTGTTGTATCTGATCCTTATGTGCCAGCATCCATATCTATATCAGTAAATCCAAGTAATAATATTTGTTTTGGAGATAATGTTACCTTTACAGCTACCGCAATAAATGGAGGAACTTCTCCTGTATATCAATGGAAAATTAATGGTAATAATGTGGGTACTAATAATAATGTTTTTTCAACAACATTAATTAATGATAATGATACTGTTGAATGTGAGCTTGTTTCTAATGCTTTATGTGTGACCGGCTCTCCTGCAATTTCAAATGCTATAATTATGAAAGTTAATAATGTACCTTCTTCACCTGCTGCGGGCGTTAATATTCCTGATCATACTCAAATTACATGGAATTGGAATACTGTGCCTAATGCTATAGGGTATAAATATAATACAGTAAATGATTATAATACAGCTATTGATAATGAAATTAATACTACTTATGTTTTAACAGGCTTATCAGGTGCTACAAAATATAATTTATATGTATGGGCTTATAATAATTGTGGGCCCTCTTCGGTAACAGTTTTAAGTGAAACAACAACTTTTATGTGTGGAGATAATATTACTGTTAATCATATAGCAGGGGATGTTGCTCCTGTTAGTAAAACTACTACATATAGTACTACTTTTTCTAATGCTAGCGGAGCAATGAAATGCTGGATAACTAAAAATTTGGGAGCAGATATTCAAGCCACTTCAGTAACTGATGATTCTGAACCAGCTGCTGGTTGGTATTGGCAGTTTAATCGTAAGCAAGGTTTTAAACATGATGGCACAAATAGGATTCCAACTATAACATGGGTGAGCTCTGTTAATGAAAACAGTGACTGGTTACCACAAAATGATCCTTGCAATATCATTTTAGGCGATACATGGAGATTGCCTACGTATTCGGAATATAATAATTTTAATGCTTTTATGGGCTGGAGTAATTATAATCAAGTTTATTCAGCTCTTTTCTTTCATTCAGCAGGAGAACTTTCATATGATAGTGGTACTTTAGGTTCGCGGGGTAGTTATGGCAGATATTGGACAAGTACTCAAACTTCTAATAATAACGCTAATTATCTTAGGATAGGTAGTAGCTATGTTAATATAGGGAATTATTATAAGACATGGGGTTTTACAGTTAGATGTTTAAAGGATTAATTTATAGAAATTGTTTTAATAATAATTTAATTTAAAAAATAAAAATTACCTATTTGATTTATTTTTAAATTTGGCAAGTCTATTTGTTATACTTATTTTAACCGAAATATATGGAAAAACGTTGGGTTATAAAAGAGCCGGGAGATCCTGAGATTGTACAAAGTTTAATAAATCAATTAAAAGTTAATAAACATATAGCTAATTTATTAGTACAGAGGGGAATACATTCATTAGAAGAAGCACAAGTTTTTTTTGAACCTAAATTATCTGACCTACACGATCCTTTTTTAATGAAAGATATGGAAGTTGCAATTGCACGGCTCGACATAGCTGCAACTAAAGGAGAAAAAGTATTAGTGTATGGAGATTATGATGTTGATGGCACAACAGCTATAGCTCTGCTTTATACTTTTTTAAAAAAACAAGGATTCCAAGTCGGTTTTTATACACCTGACCGTTACATAGAAGGATATGGCATATCTTATAAAGGTATAGACTATGCTGCTGATAATGGATACACTCTTATAATAGCTTTAGATTGTGGTATTAAAGCAGTAGATAAAGTCAAATATGCTTTAAATAAAGGTATTGATT
>DAOTOD010000276.1:0-2696 GCA_035451165.1 Bacteroidales bacterium | reverse complement strand
GGAGGTAGTTTTTGGAATAATAAGATAAATTTACCGCATAAGTTAATGCTAATAATATTAGGATCTGTAATATTAATTAGTACTGTATTTATAAATAAACATTATAAAAAAACACATTTTACTGATTTTAAAGGGGCCGCTTTTAAAATTAAACACATTGAAAAAATATATGGGGAGAATAATATATGTAAGGTATTTAATATCAATGATCCTTATTATATAATGTATTACATAGGTAATGATACATTAGGAGTAAAAAAATGGTATATTCAAACAGAAAATGATTTTAAAGAACTTGCAAATATTGTTGATAATTGTAATAAATCATTTTTTATGTATGTGCGTTTAAGACCTTCTAATAATATAATAAATGATATTATTAATGCTCGTTATCCATATCTTATTGAATATCAAAAATTTGATAATTATTCGGATGTGTATCTCTATAGTAAAGTATTATTGAAAAGTTCTTATAATAATGAAGCTCCTCAAATGGTTTTTGGTAATGGCTTTGAAGGTAATAATCGCTGGAAAGGGGAACTTATGTTTGTTGATACTATATGTTATAAAGGTGCTTTAGGTTTAAAATTAAAGCCTCAAGATGAATATAGCCCTACATGGTCGGTTAATATTGATACTTTACCAGTATTAAAAAAAATAAAATACATAAAAGCAGAAACTTATGTATTATCGGGTAAAGCAGGAGATTTACAATTAGTTATTTCTGTTGAAGATAATGAAGGAAGGCTTGTAAAATGGAGTTCTTGCAAGTTTGACTACTTTGTAACTCCTAATAAGTGGAGTAAAATTATTCATACTGTTAATGTTACATTAAATAAGGGTGAAATTATTAAGGTTTATATATGGAATCCTTCAGGGGAGAAAGCATACATAGATGATTTCAGTATAAGTATATATTGATAAATTAACTTATATAAAAAATGATATAATCCAGTAAGCTATCATAGATATAATCATAGAAGAAGGAATAGTAAATATCCATGCAAATGCTACGTTTTTAGCTACTCCCCATCTAACAGCAGATAAACGTTTGGTGATTCCAGTGCCTATTATACTACCTGTGATAGTGTGAGTAGTACTTACTGGTATTCCACCTAATGTAGAGCCAATAATAGTTATAGCACCTGATAGTTCAGCACATAAGCCGCCTATAGGTTTAAGGTCCGTTAAATTAACACCAAGTGTTCTTATAACTTTCCAACCACCTGTTAATGTACCTAAAGATATTGTGCTATATGCAGCTATCACTACCCAAAATGGTACGTGAACAGAATCTATATACCCTGTACTATATAATAAAACAGCAATAATCCCCATAGTTTTTTGAGCATCATTGCCCCCATGAGCTAAACTAAAAAATGCTGAAGAAACAAGTTGTAAAATACGTGATATAGAATCTACTTTATAAGGACTAGTATTTCTGAATATTCTCATTGATATAATCATAAAAAAATATCCTAGAAGCAAACCAATAACTGGTGATAAAACTATAAAAGCTGATATTTTGATTATACCTGAAGCATAAATAACAGAAGTGCCACCTTTTATTAAAGCAGGACCTATTAACCCCCCTATAAGAGCATGGCTCACACTTATTGGCAAACCATAATGGGTACAAAAATATACCCAAAAGATAGAACCTATTAATGTAGCTAATAAAAAATATGGTTCAACTATATTAGGTTCAACGATACCTTTACCTATAGTTTCTGCAACATGGTGCCCAAAAATAAAAGCTGCTGCGAAATTAAAAAAAGCTGCCCATATTACTGCACTTAAGGGAGATAGTACTTTTGTTGAAACAATTGTTGCTATTGAATTAGCAGCATCATTCATCCCATTTAAAAAATCGAATGAAAGGGCTATAACAATTATTATTACAACTAATGTTAACATTGTTTTAAGCTTGTTTTACAATAATGGTTTTTAAAACATCCGATACATCTTCAGCGAAATCAGTCGCTAATTCAAGTGAAGCAAGAATATCTCTGATTTTAATCAATTTAATTGCATCGGTTTCTGTCTCAAATAAATCAGATATGCCTAAATTATATACCTCATCTGCGGTATTTTCGATTTCATTGATCCTTATACATGCTTTTTTTATGTTTGATGCTTTTTTTAGATTTCTTAAATCTCGAACAGCATTTTTTATCTCTCTTGTCGCTTGAAGTATTAGTTCTGACATTTGTATAAATTCAGTTGGTATGTTTTCTAATTTATATAATTTTATTTGCTGTGCAGCGCTATTAATTAAATCTAATACATCATCCATTGCCGAAGTGAGTTTATGAATATCTTCACGATCAAATGGAGTGATAAAAGTGTGATTTAGATCTTCAAAAATTTTATGAGTAATATCATCTCCAATTTTTTCAACTTCTTTAATCTCATATATAACAGCTTCTCTTTGTGAAAGATCTTCTATTAATAACATTTTGTTCAATAATGTAGCTCCTTTTACTATATTTTCAGCACTCTTTTCAAAAAGTGGAAAAAAATTCCTGTCCTTGGGAACTAATAATTGAAAAATTTCATTTAATTTCATATAACCTTATGATTTATTAAAACTTAAAAGGCTAAATTAAATTAATGAATAATATTTTATGCATATTTAATATTAATTTTATGTTAAATATTTTAAACTTGATTATAATTAATAAATTTTTCTACAT
>DAOTOD010000275.1:0-2702 GCA_035451165.1 Bacteroidales bacterium | reverse complement strand
GAACTAAAATAAAGAATTTATAAATTTGTTTGTTTTACATATTCTTCTGTGAATTCCTTAAATTTATCAAGGAAAAATTGAAGCATATCTATCAAATTTGCCAAATAAATTGAATTGTTAGGATTTTTATCTGCTTTTAACTCTAATATTGATTTAATATATTCCATAGTATATTTAAGTTTTTCTTCATGTTCATTAATTAATACAAATTTATCTTGTGTTTTTATTCTAAAATAACGTTTCCTGTCACCAGGTATAGTTATATATTCTATAGCATTTATTAATAGTAATAATTTTAAAGAATGACTTGCAGCACTTTTACTAATTTTAAGTTCTTCTATAATTTCATCAAAAGTAAATAATTCTTTATCCATAACCATTAATAAAGCTATTATACGAGCAGCACTAGTTTGTAAGCCTTTTTGACAATAAAACCATCCACCTCTTTCTACTAATTCTTTTTGTTTTTTTATTCTTTCTTTTGATGTCATTTTTTTAATTACATATATAATTTTTTGCAAATATAAAAAATGATTTTTTAAGTTCAGAAAAAAATAAACTAAAAAAACTAAAAAAATATTATAAACATTTGATAATGAAGTTAAAAAAATTAGTATTTTTCAAACACTCCTAATCCAAACAAAGCAAAATCGTATTTAACTGGATCATATGGATCAAATTGCTTAAGTTTTTCTGTTAATTCCAAAGCTGCTTGCCAATCGTTTGACTTTCTTTTTAATAAATTTAATTTTCTGGAAATTCTTGCAGAATGAATATCTAACGGACAAATAAGTTTTGAAACTGGTATATTATGCCATAAGCCTAAATCTACTCCTTTATCATCTTTTCTTACCATCCATCTTAAAAACATATTAATTCGCTTACATGCAGAGCCTTTTTCTGGATTTGATATATGTTTAAGAGAATGTGCATTATAATTTATACTAAAAAATATTTTTCTAAATTTTATAATAGCTATTTTAGCATCCCATTTAAAATAACTTTCGCTTGAAAATACTTTTTCAAGTCCTTCATAATTTTGATAAATATTACGTAATGACTTTACAAAAAATTTGCAATCTTCACCATTAAATGTACGATATACAAAGTTATTCAGTTTTTCTAATTGTTTCTCATTACAATTCATAACAAAATCGAAAGGGCTGTTGCCCATTAATAGCATCAATTTGTTAGCACTATTAATAATAGCTTTACGATTACCCCAAGAAATCATTGCAGCTAAAAAGCCAGCTATTTCAACATCTTCTTTTAAATGATATTTATGTGGTATTGATATAGGGTCATTATTAATAAATAAAGTGGTATTGTATTTATGATATTTTTCTTCCAAAAAATCTTTCAGTTTATATAATGAATTATTTATCATATCTTTGTAAATAAAATATAAATCAAATTATTATAAAAAAAATTAAAAATAATATGAAAATAATAAAAGAATTTAAAGAATTTGCAATAAAAGGTAATGTCATTGATCTTGCAATAGGTATAATCATAGGAGCTGCTTTTAGTAAAATAGTTTCGTCATTAGTAAATGACATAATAATGCCTCCTTTAGGTGTAATAATAAGTGGTATTAATTTTACAGATATAAAAATACTTCTTAAAGCGGCAACATTAGAAGGTGACAAAGTTATTAAAGAAGCTGTTTATTTAAAAATAGGTAATTTTTTACAAGTTTTATTCGATTTTCTTATTACTGCTTTTGCTATTTTTATAGTCATCAAGGGCATAAATAAAGTAAAAGTAAAAAAAGAATCTACTCCAGAACCACCTAAAATTTCAGTTGAAGAAAAATTATTAACTGAAATAAGGGACCTTTTAAAAAACAAGTAAAAAGTTTTTATTTGTAAGAAAAATAGTTATACTTACTTAAATAAAGTATTTATTTAAAAAGAATTTTGAATTACAAATTCATAAATATTATCATCGTTGCTACTTCTGTTTGAGCTTACAAATCCACTTTTACCATCAGCTCGAAAAACTATTCCAAAGTCATCATATAAGCTATTAATATTAGCCCCTACATTATCTGCATTATTTATAGGCTGTCCATTTAAAGAATTAATATTAGTAACAAAAATATCTAATCCACCTAAACCTCCACGGCCATCAGAAGAAAAATATAATTTATCAGAGCCATATATATAGGGGAAAATTTCATTCCCTGCAGAATTTACTTTTTCTCCTAAATTAACAGGATAACCCCATCTATCACCTTCCCATTCACACATCCATATATCCATTCCACCATAGCCGCCAGGACAATCAGAAGCAAAGTAAAGATATTTACCATCGCTACTAATAACAGGATATGCAAAATTATAGTTATAATCATTATAAGCAAATTCAACTACATTATCAAATGTTTTTTTCTTATTATAATAATCAGCTTGACATATTTGCAATTTAGCTTTACCATCCTCACTTCTTTGGGCTTTATTATTAAACATAGCATTTCTTGTAAAGTAAACTTTTTTCATATCAGAGCTAAAACTCACAGGCCCATTATTAAGGTATGATTGTATTTTTCTTGAAAATAATTTTACTCTTTTATATTTCCCATTAGATTTTTTTTCTGTCACAAACAAATTATTATAGTAGTAGCCTGTCCAACCGTCCGAATGATTAATTAATTTTGTGCTTAATCTAGAAGAAACAAAAATTATTTGTTCCTTACCATT
>DAOTOD010000274.1:0-2724 GCA_035451165.1 Bacteroidales bacterium | reverse complement strand
TATATTAAGAAATTCATCTAATCCTTTTTGTCCTGCTTGTTTTGAAAATTCTTCTAATTCTTTTGCACTAAAGAATGAAAAAAAGGTTGTAGGCATAAGCCAAAATAAAAGAGCTAATCCTGCCGTAAGAGCTAAAGATATAAAGAACCATTTTTTATTTTCTTTAATTATAGTAGGTTTTTTATAAATTTCATATAAAGTAATAACAGCAAGTATTGGTATAGATAATTCAGCTATAACAAGTATCATAGAAACAGCTCTAAATTTATTATAACCTGGGAAATAATCTAAGAATATATCTGAAAGCCACATAAAATTTTTGCCCCATGCAAGCAATATTGAAATTATAGTAGCTATTAAAAGAAACCATTTATATTTTCCTTTAACAATAAAAAGTCCTAAAATAAATAAAAAAACAACAAAAGCTCCGGTGTATACTGCACCTGAAGTAAAAGGTTGGTCGCCCCAATATTGATTTATTTGTGCTTCATATAAAGCCCTTCTATATTTAGGCTCAATAGTAGCTATAGCTTTTTTATTATTAATAAGTAAATCGCTTGCACCACCTTTAATATTAGGTATCATCAAAGAAAAAGTTTCCGCTTTACCGTAGCTCCATTGGGTAGCATAATCTTTATCAAGTCCCGATGTTTTATTTTTAAGGTCAAACGTTAATTCAGATTTTCCACGTGTAGTATATTTACTATAATCATAAGTTACAAGTAAATTATTCATATTAGGCAACACAGCTAAAATACTAGCTATAGACAATACTCCAAGAGCTTTCAAATAATTTTTAATTTGTTTTTCGCGTATAGCATAAACACCTTCAACCACAATAAATATAATTACTGCAATTAATAAATAATAAGTGATTTGAAGATGATTAGTAGCAATTTCAAGTGAAATAAATAAAGCAGATAAGGCTCCTCCAAGAATATATTTTTGTTTAAAGCATAATATAATTCCTGCAAGCACAGGTGCCATATAAGCAATTGCATGAGCTTTAGAATTATGGCCTGCTTCTAATATAATAAAGAAATAAGACGAAAAAGCAAAAGCTAAAGCACCCGCAAAAGCTATCCATGGGTCAATATCTAAAACTAACATTAAAATAAAGAAGCCTAATAACATTAAAAATAGTAAACCTGCAGGAAAAGGTAACCATAATTGTAAAGCTTTATCTATAAATTGTATAAGATTACCTTTATATTTAACTGAAATTTGATAAGCAGGCATTCCTCCAAATAAAGAGTTAGTCCACAAAGGTTCTTCTCCATATTTTTCTCTATAATCATTAATTTCTTTAGAAAAACCTTTATAATTAATGATATCCCCTTGCCTTATAACTTTACCTTCAAAAAGTGGTTGAAAATAAATTACAGAAATGATTAAAAAAATTAAAAGAGAAATAAAATGTGGTAGATACTTTTTAAATTTATTTTGCATATTAATATTTTTTTAAAATTTATGCTACTAATATAAAAAAGTTATTTTTTGTTCTCTTCAAAATCAACATATTCACCTATATTATCTATATTTAAATTTTTTTTATTTCTTGTATTTTCATTATAATTAATTTCTATACCATTTTTTTTATATGGGTATGTATTATTTTGCTTATAAAATTTTTTTTCAAAATTTTTAAGATATCTTTTAACTGCCCAAGGCAATAAATACATTCCTAGCAAACGAAACAATATGTACAAGATAATAATAAAAAGAAAAAAATAAAACATTTCAGAAATCATTAAAAAATAAAAAGGAGTAATTTATAACATATCTCCTTTTTATAATATAAAATTATTTATAAAAACTATCAAAACTTATTATTATCTCTTATGAAGTTTCTCATCAGAAACAGTTAATCTTTTACGTCCTTTTGCCCTCCGTGCAGCTAAAATTTTACGACCGTTAGCAGTAGCCATTCTTTTTCTGAAGCCATGTTTATTTCTTCTCTTCCTTTGTGATGGTTGAAATGTCCTCTTCATCTGAAATGAAAATTAAATTATATAAATAAATATACTTCTACCAAAATTTTCTTTTATTATAAAATATTTGCAAAAGTAAGTTTTTTTTATAAATAAAAAAAACTATTTCTAAAATATTAATTTATCCAATAATTAACTTGGTATATTTTCAAGTACACCTAACAAAAATTCCCAGAATTTAAGGACACTGGGTATATTAACTTTTTCATCAGGAGAATGAGGATGTCGGATTGTAGGACCAAAAGATATCATATCCATTTTAGGGAAAACATTGCCAATCAAACCACATTCAAGCCCTGCATGTATTACCTTAACTTCAGGTTGTTTTCCAAATTTATTATAATAAATTTCTTTAGCTATTTTAAGTATTGGACTATTAACATTAGGTTTCCAACCTGGATATGCTCCAGAATGCTCTACTTTAGCTCCAGCTAATTCAAAGGCTGCTCTTATCATATTACATACATCGTCGCGCAATGAATCAACAGAGCTACGTTGTAATGAAGCAATTTCAGCAATCCCATTATTTACCTTAACAATTGCAAGATTAGTTGAAGTTTCTACTACTCCCGGTACATCAGCCATCATACCTATAACACCATTAGGACAAGTATAAACTGCATTAAGAAAAGCAATTTGTGATAAGTTATCCATAGTATAGTCAGGTAAATTTGTTTTGTTAATTTCTATTTGTACATCAGGATCAGTAACTGCAAGTTCTTTTTTAACTGTG
>DAOTOD010000273.1:0-2738 GCA_035451165.1 Bacteroidales bacterium | reverse complement strand
CCTTTAGCTATACCTCTTAAATTATATGCTTCTGCATAATCAGGTTGAATTTCTATAGTTCTTGTAAAATCGATGATAGCTTCCTTATATTCTTGCATATAATATTTTGCTACTCCTCTATAAATATAATATCTTGGTTCTAAAGGGCTTAATTCTATAGCTTTATCAAACATTTCAATAGATTCAGCATATTTTTTTTGTTGAAGAAATTCGTTCCCAGCATTAATATAAGCTATTGAACTCTCTTGAGATATTGAAATAATAGGCAATAACATTATTAAAAAAAAATACTTAGTTATTATTATGAGATTATTCATTCTCAATGCTTTTAAGGCTAAAATCATTAAAAAAGTTTATCTTATATATATAAGATAACAAAAATAATATTTTACTACCATTAAAGTGTTAAATAAAAATTAAAAAAGTAAATAAAAACGAAAAAAAAATAAAATATTATAAAATAAATTATCAAACGACTTTATAAATTATTTCTTTACCTCTTTCTATAGCTTTTTCATTTTCGGGTATAAGATTATGATGTCTTGCTGGCAATGATTTTTCGAGACCTTTTCTAATATATTCACTACTAACAATAGGTTTAATCTTTAAAAAACCTCCAAGCACAATCATATTAAATACTTTAGTTAGTCCCATTTTGGCAGCTTCATCCACAGCATCAACTCTATAAATGTTTATATCTTTTCTTTCGGGATGTCTTGTAATTCCATTACCGTCATAAATTAGCAGTCCACCTGATTTAACAGTTTTTTCGAACTTATCCATTGATTGTTGATTAAGGATAATAGCTGTATCGTATTGATTTACTATAGGAGAACTAATTTTTTCATCACTTATAATAACAGTAACATTAGCTGTACCTCCTCTCATTTCGGGTCCATAAGAAGGCATCCAGCTTACTTCTTTATTTTGCATAACTGCTGAGTAAGCAAGGATTTTTCCCATAGAAAGTACTCCTTGCCCTCCAAAACCTGCTATAATAATTTCTTCTGTCATTTTAATTCTTAATTTATATTATTATTCTTTTTCTTCAATAGGAACTTTTATATCTCCCAATGGATAAAAAGGGAACATATTTTCTTCCATCCATTTATTAGCTTGTAAAGGTGTCATTTTCCATCCTGAGTTACAATTAGAAACTACTTCAACAAAAGAAACACCTTTATTAAGTTTTTGATATTCAAAAGCTTTTCTTATAGCTTTTTTAGTTTTTCGCACATTAGCAGGAGTATGAACTGATTGGCGTGTAACATAATAAGTTCCGGGTAACAAAGCAAGTAATTCTGTTATTTTTAAAGGATTTCCCATTATTTTTACATCTCTACCATAAGGGGAAGTTGAAGATTTCATACCTGGCAGAGTTGTTGGAGCCATTTGCCCACCTGTCATCCCATAAATACCATTATTTATAAAAATAATTGTGATATTTTCGCCTCTATTACAACAATGTATAGTTTCAGCAGTGCCAATAGCTGCAAGGTCACCATCGCCTTGATAAGTAAATACAAATTTATCAGGCATCATTCTTTTAATACCTGTAGCTACAGCAGGAGCTCGGCCATGAGCGGCCTGTTGCATATCAATATCCATAAATTCATAAGCTAATACAGAACATCCTACTGGAGCCACTCCTATAGTTTTATCTTGGATTCCCATTTCTTCGATTACTTCCATAATAATTCTATGTACCGTACCATGACCACATCCTGGGCAATAACTTAAAGTTTTATCAGTCAATAATTTTGTTCTTTTATATACTAGATTTTCTTCTTTAACAATATCCGATGATTTAATATTATTTGTTTCCATATTGACTAACCTCCAATAATTTTTTGTTTAAGAGCATTCACAACTTCATTTGGTGTAGGGATAATACCACCATAACGGCCAAAGTGTTCAACTTTAACTTTTCCATTTACTGCAAGTTTAACATCTTCTATCATTTGCCCCAAGTTCATTTCAACTACTAATATGCCTTTTACTTTATTAGCAAGAGTATCTATTATTGTTTTCGGGAAGGGGAAAAGCGTTATTGGGCGTATTAATCCAACTTTTATTCCATCAGCACGGGCAATATCAATAGCTTTTTTACTAATACGTGCAACTGAACCAAAAGCAACAATTAAATAATCAGCATCATCGATTGAAACAGCTTCATACCTAACTTCATTTTTTTCCATTTCGAGATATTTATTACGTAATTTTATAACGTGTTGTTCCTGTTTAGCACTATCAAGGTCGAGTGAAGTAATTATATTTCTTTCTCTATTTTTTTTCCCTGTAGTTGCCCAAGGATAAAGCTTATTAATTTCTTCTTCTGTAAGTCTTGGTTGCTGTTCAAAAAGTTCTACTTTTTCCATCATTTGTCCAATAACCCCATCAGATAATATCATTACAGGATTTCTATATTTGAAAGCTAATTCGAAACCTAATTTTGCAAAATTAGCCATTTCTTGGACAGAAGAAGGAGCTAGTACTAACAATTTATAATCCCCATGGCCGCCTCCTTTAACTGCTTGAAAATAATCTGATTGGCTAGGTTGAATAGTACCTAAACCGGGGCCCCCACGTACAACATTAACTACCAAACAAGGGAGTTCTGCTCCAGCCATATAAGATATTCCTTCCATTTTAAGACTAATACCCGGGCTTGATGAAGAAGTCATAACTTTTTTACCACAAGCAGCTGCACCATAAACCATATTTATTGCAGCTACTTC
>DAOTOD010000272.1:0-2746 GCA_035451165.1 Bacteroidales bacterium | reverse complement strand
TAATAAATTATGATGCAATACAACTTCAGTAGCACCTCCATATCCATATTTACTTATAGGAGCATCATAATATTCCAAACCTTTTATTTTTTCAAGATATTTTTCAATTTCTTTTTTTAATATGCCCTGCCCTATTCCATGTATAAAAATAACTTTGTCATATTTTGCTGCTATTGCACTATCTAAGCATCTATTAAAATAATCAATTTGAATTAAAAGTTTTTGGTGAGCTGTAAGATTTTTAATATTATCGGTTAACTTTTCTATATGAAGGTCAACTTCTGCGATCCCATCTTCTATTTTATGCGAATCTATTAAGAAATTTTCTTTATCGTCATCATCATTTTTCACTTTATATTTATTGATTAAATCAAACTTTTGTAATAATTCTTCATTTTGAGTAGTAAAAGATTGAGTTTCTATTATACAATAAGTTATTACTTTTTCATTAAAAAAAACTGAAGGTTTATAATTATTTTCATTTAAAAATTTTAAATGATTTATACTATAAGGCATATGAATAGGCAAAGGAGGTTCATTAGATTTTAAGGGGTGATATATTATTTGAATTATGCCTTTGAGCCATTTATTAAAATTATCACGTTTTTCAGAAGCAATAAGCGTTTTAGAATTAGGTAGAGCTGAACCATAAGCAACACCTTCAAAATTATTATTTGTTTTTAAAAAAATATTATAAAGTATAATATCATTTTCATTATTAATCAAATAAATATCAATGATTCCTGTTATTAAAAGTTTTTGATTGTTAGGTACAAAAGCAAAATAGATCCCCTTTTTTATTTTATCAGACACTGACTTATCAATTAAAGTATTTTCAACTAAGTTACTATTATAAGTATTATCAAGGATATCTAAACTATTATTATTAGATTCTAACAATAAAATATCACTAACCAGTGTAGGTATTTCAAAACCTTCTTCAATAGATACACCTACCATATTATATGAAATAATTTTAGTAACTATTCCCTCTCCTTTTTCATTTAAGAACTTTACTTTATCTCCTATTTTAAATTTCATCCCTTAATATTTTTTAAGTATATAAAATGTATCAGTATAAAACAAACTTATTATAAAAAATTGTATCATTATTATAAATAGCCATTAAATATATGCCCGATTTAAATTGTGTTCTATCTATAACTATTTCATGTTCGTAATTACTATTAAAGGAAACTTTCTCTTCATAAAGTTTAAGTCCTGTCAATGAATATATTATTATTAAAGCATCTGAATATAAATTTTGATTTGTTTTCAAATAAATTTTATCAATAACAGGGTTAGGATAAATTAAAAATTGGCAGTTTAAACAATTATTTTCTATTATATAATTATAGCCTCCAAAAAAAGTAGCTAACGTATTACTAGCTGATTTAACTATTTCTAGCACAGGTAATTTATGTCCTTTTGCTAACCATTTATATTCGGTTTGAAACGAATTTACACCAAAACCTGTACCTGTACTATTATCATATATTGTATCATAAGTGTAAACATCTGATTTAATTCTTATTGTTTGCAAAGTAACCAAAGGTAAAATTAGCGTTCCCCAACCATCAACAATATTAATTCTTTTTTTGTGTTGAGCATAATAACCTAGTCCTGGGATATTAATATTTAAGAAACAAATAGAAGAGTCAATATTACCAACATTAATAGGAAACTTATATAAAACGTCGGGATTATCATATTTAACAGGTATTGCAATAGCATTCAATTTACCGCCGTATCCCAATAAAGAATACTCTGAAGAACTATTTTTATAAAAGCTATAAATATCGTTTAATGCCATACCACCTTGGCTTAAATTACCTTCTTTTAAAGCTACAGTGGCATTTGAAAAGCTTAACCAATAATTTATAGGTGTAGAATTAACACTAACAAAAGTATCTGTTGTTTGTCCAGCAGAAATTAAATAAGAAAAATCCCATGTATAATTATTTCCTGTTATGGCATAATTATATGTACCTAAATTATTAGTATAGTTATATGTAACAATATCGCCGGGTGTTGGCATATCATAATTATCAATCAAAGGTTGAGCATTATTATTAAACATACTCAATAAAACAATGGGGAAAAATATTATTTTTTTCATTTTATGATATTATTATGTAAATAACAATCTAATACAAATTTAGCAATGAAAAGTAAATTTTAAGAAGAGCTAATTAAATAAATTTGTACGATTTAATATTTTATTTACCTCTTTTACTGCATAATTAAATCTAGTAATATAATCGCCTTTAACTATTACATAATTAAAATTATTTTCAATTAATTCTTTTTCATATAAGGTAAATAAATATTCTCTCATATAAGGATGTTCTCTTTGTTCATCATAAACCCAAGGTATATCAGGGTAACAAAGCAAATACAATTTAAATGATTGTTTTTTTATTTCATCAATAATCCAATTATGGCAAATATTATATTTTACTTCCATCCATATTTTAATAACAACAAGTTCAGTATCACTAATTAAAAGTTTATCAGCTTTTTGTTCGTATTCTTTTTGTCTTTTAATTTGTCCAATAGCTATTTGCTCAACATCTTCTTTTTGGTAAGGGTAGTTAATTTTATCAATGTATTCTCGTGCATATTCAGGGACCCATAATGTATTAAAATGTTTTGCCAACATTTGGGCCAATGTAGTTTTACCTGTTGATTCAGGTCCAGTAACAGCTATAGTAATTAATTTATTATTGTTTTTTTCCATTGAAAA
>DAOTOD010000271.1:0-2749 GCA_035451165.1 Bacteroidales bacterium | reverse complement strand
AGAACAATGACTGCTTCAATAGAATTAAATATCTTAAAGCGTAAGTTTCATCGCGATATTTTAGGAGGAGGTCTCCAAATTAATCGTGATAAAGCAGGAGACTCTGAATTTGGTATCTTCCAATCTCTATTTTCATTATCTTACATTAAATTAATAAATAGTCAAAATAACCATTTTATTTCAATAGGAATACAAACCGGCCCTTCACAAAAAACTATTAATTACAATGCCTTAATGTTTGATAATCAATTTGATGGAGATAAATATAACCCTAATTTATCCCACGAAGAACAATTTAATAAAAAAGAACTATGGTATTTAGATTTTTCTTCTGGATTATACTGGTTTCTACAATTAAATAAACAGCAAAAATATGAAGTAGGCATTGCTTTATTTCATATTAATACACCTAATCAATCATTCCTAGGTAAAAAAGATATTTATTTAGATAAAAAATTTGTTTTTTATAGTAATAATACATTAGAATTATGGGACAAAACTGCTTTATTACCAAGTGTTTTGTATATGAGACAAGGTAAATACCAAGAATTGACCTTTGGTGCTCGCTTAAGTTTTATAAAAGAACGGCGCCCTTTAGACTATAAAGCAACAAATATAGGTTTCTTAGTACGACATAAAGATGCAATAATACCAATATTTGGAATAGATTATAAAAGTTACAACTTCGGTATTAGCTATGACATAAATATATCTAAATTACGAAATGCAAGCGAATCAAGAGGAGGATTAGAATTATCTTTCAACTATCGTATAAACAAATCAAATAAATTAATACCTCGCGAAATACCTTGTCCAATTTTTTAATTTAACAAAATTAATAATGGCTAATATTTGCTATAAAATAAAATCATTCGTAATAATTACAATTATCTCACTCCCATATAAAATTCAAACACAAAGTATTAATGATTACATAAACTGGGGCAAAAATGCTTTTAATATAGGAGATTACTATGGAGCTGCCTATTATTATAAAAAAGCTTTAAGTTGTGATTCTAGTCGATTAGATATATTATGGGAAGTAGCAGAAGCTAATAGAATGTTTAATAATTATAAAGAAGCTGAAAATGAATATAATTTAATTTTATCACTTGATAAGGAAAATAAATACCCACAAGCTCGGTTCTGGTTAGCTGTAATGAATAAAAACAATGGTAAATATGAAGAAGCTCTCAATAATTTTAAAATATTTCTTAGTAACGATAATATTAAAAATAATGAACTATTTAATTATAATATTCAAAAAGCTAAATATGAAATAGATAATTATCCTAAAATAATACAAATAGCATATGATACTTTACCTGTTGTAGTTGAAAAATTAGAGAATTATATTAATACTCAATTTTCTGATTTTGGGGCCGTACAATTAAAAGATAGTGTCTTGTTTTTTTCTTCTTTAAGAAATATTGACTCAATACCTGAAGAATCATTATTCTCTACAATTTACCTTACTAAAATATATGTAGCTAATGCTTCGCCTACAGGATGGAAAAAAGCAAAAGTATGGAAATCAAAAATCAACAGTAAAGAATATCACGATGCAAATATAACCTTTTCATCTGATCATACTTGCATCTTTTTTAGTAGATGCAAATCAAATGGATATATACCAACTAATTGTGAAATATATCAAAGTAAACTCGTAAATGGAGTGTTCCAAAAACCCGAAAAATTAAATAATAAAATAAATTTACCTGGATATTCTACAACACAACCTTTTTTTGCAGGATGTAACTGCTCAAATAATGTTGAAGGTGTTTTATATTTCTCGTCCGATAGACCTGGAGGCTATGGAAAGTATGATATATGGTATTCTATATATAAAAACGGGAAATTTAATGATCCTGTTAACCTTGGTAGTATTATTAATACTCCCGGTGATGAAATTACTCCTTTTTATCACTCAAAAACTACTACTTTATATTTTAGCTCAGATTGGTTACCAGGAATAGGTGGTTTTGATATTTTCAAATCGAAAGGTGCTTTAAATGAATGGACTTATCCTGAAAATCTAGGAATACCAATAAATAGTAAAGCTAATGACTTGTACTTTACAGTAAATGAAGTAGATGATGATGGATACTTTACATCAAACAGAGAAGGTTCTTTTTATATAAAAGGAGAAACATGCTGCAATGATATTTTTTCTTACAGTTGGCCAAAAGAAAAAGTAATACCTTCACAACATCAACAAATAACAATAACTAAAGATACTATAATTCAAATACGTGAAACAATAAAGTCTTTATTACCAATCACTTTATATTTTCACAACGATGAGCCAGACCCAGGTTCATGGGCAACTGAATCTTCAAAAAATTATCAACAAACTCTTATAGAATACATTCAAATGAAAGATATTTATAAACAAGAATATGCCAAAGGATTAACAGGCGAAGCTAGAATAAGAGCTGAAAACGATATTGAAGACTTTTTCAATAATTATGTTTCAAAAGGCTTTACAAATTTACAAAAATTTACTAGCTTACTTTTGTATGACTTACAAGAAGGTAATGATATTAATATAAAGATAAAGGGCTTTTGCAGCCCATTAAATACTACTAAATATAATTTAAATTTAGCTAAACGGCGTATTTCTAGCTTTAAAAAGTATATACAAGAATACGCTGGGGGTGTATTTATAAAATATCTCGAAGGGACTTCTGATAATGGTGGCAAACTAACAATATATGAAGACCCTATTGGGAAAGCACAAGCAAATCCT
>DAOTOD010000270.1:0-2778 GCA_035451165.1 Bacteroidales bacterium | reverse complement strand
TTTTACCTGCAGATGACCATGAAATTACCTGACCAGCAGCATTAGTGAGGGTAACAATAATATTATTAAAAGAAGCTGTAATATAAGCACGCCCTACAGGGTCAACTTTTACAACTTTTTTCTTAACACTTTTAGTAGTTTTTGCCATATATTTTAATAAATTATATTAAACAATTTTTAACCTTTAACCGCTTTTTTCTTATTAGCAACTGTTTTCTTTTTTCCTTTACGAGTACGAGCATTATTTTTAGTACTTTGTCCTCTAACCGGTAAACCTAAACGATGTCTAATTCCTCTATAACAACCTATATCCATAAGACGTTTAATATTCATTTGCATTTCGGAGCGGAGAGGGCCTTCTACTTTATAATTATTATTAATCATATCTCTGATTTTCTTTTGCTCTTCATCTGTCCATTCAGAGACTTTTTTATTTATATCTATTCCTAATTCTGTTAAAATTTTTTTAGCTGTACTACGGCCAATTCCGTAAATATAAGTAAGTCCTATTTCTCCTCTTTTATTTTTAGGTAAATCTACACCTGCTATACGTGCCATAATATAATATATTTAAAAATTAATACTATTATTTTTAACCTTGACGTTGTTTAAATTTAGGATTTTTTTTATTAATAACGTATAATTTCCCTTTACGCCTAACTATTTTACATTCAGGACTTCTTTTTTTTATAGATGCTTTTACTTTCATTTTGTATATTTTTATTATTTATAACGAAATATTATTCTTCCTTTTGTTAAGTCATATACTGACATTTCTACTTTTACTTTATCTCCTGGCAATATTTTTATGTAATGCATTCTCATTTTACCTGATATATGAGCTGTAATAATATGACCATTTTCCAATTCAACACGAAACATAGCGTTACCTAAAGCTTCAATTACAGTACCATCTTGTTCTATAGGTGTTTGTTTCGGCATATTAATTAACTTAAAATTTCAGACTGCAAATTTATTATTTCTTCAACAAATTTAAAAGTAGATATAATTTCTGCTTTATTTTTTCTTATTACAATTTGATGTTCAAAATGTGCAGAAGGTTTTTTATCGGCTGTAATAACTGTCCATCCATCTTTGCCTTGCACTACTTTTTGACTTCCTAAATTTATCATAGGTTCAATACACAATACCATTCTCTCTCGTAACTTTTCACCTTTGCCAGCAAATCCGAAATTAGGCACTTGAGGTTCTTCATGCAAGTTAGTTCCTATACCATGGCCAACAAGATCTCTAACTACAGAATAGCCATATCGTTCAACATAAGATTGAACAGCATGTCCAATATCTCCGATTCTATTACCTTCTATAGCCATATCTATACCTTTATATAAAGCCTGTTTAGTATGATATAATAAATTCTTTAATTCTTTTCTTACTGGTTCAATTGCAAATGTATATGCACAATCTCCATAGTAACCATTCATTTTAACCCCACAATCTATTGAAACTATATCTCCTTCTTTAATAACATAATTACCAGGTATACCATGTACTACTTGTTCATTAACAGAAATGCACAAAGTAGCAGGATATCCGTTATAACCTTTAAAGCCGGGTATTGCTCCATTATCATATATATATTCTTCAGCAACTTTATCGAGGTAAGCGGTAGTAACTCCCGGTTTTAAAATTTTAGCAACTTCTGCCAACGTTTTGCCAACAAGCAAAGAACTTTGCTTCAATAAAAATATCTCTTCTTCTGTCCTAATATTTATCATCATTATTCTATAAAACTTTTCACAATCATCACCCTACCATACCAAAAGAAGAACGTCCTTTTATACGCCCTGATTTAGTCAAGCCATCGTAATGCCTCATTAATAAATGACTTTCTATTTGCTGCAAAGTATCAAGTATAACTCCTACTAATATTAGTAAAGAAGTACCACCATAAAATTGAGCAAATTGACTATTCACTCCCAGTATTCTAGCAAAAGCTGGCATTATAGCTACAAAAGCTAAGAATATGGATCCTGGTAAAGTTATTTTAGACATCACATCATCAATAAATTCAGCAGTTTTTTTACCTGGTTTTATTCCTGGTATAAAGCCACCATTTTTTTTCATATCTTCTGCCATTTGATTAGGATTAATAGTAATAGCAGTATAAAAATAGGTGAATAAAATAATTAATATCGCAAAAGTAAAATTATACCAAAAGCCTTGGAAATTAGCAAAAACAGCAGCAAAGCCTGTTAATGATTCAAGACGTGAAAAACCTGCTAAGGTTATAGGTATAAACATAATTGCTTGAGCAAATATTATTGGCATCACACCAGCGGCATTAACTTTAAGAGGTATATACTGACGAACCCCACCATATTGTTTATTACCTACAATTCTTTTAGCATACTGTACTGGTATTTTTCTAGTACCTTGTACTAAAAGTATACTTATTAGTATAACCAAGATTAGTATAACTATTTCTATTAGGAATACTACTAATCCACCTCCTTGTTCTTCTAATCTTGACAAAAATTCAGAAGCGAGAGCAAAAGGTAAACGTGCAATAATGCCTATCATTATAATTAAAGATATGCCATTGCCTATACCTCTATCAGTTATTCTTTCTCCAAGCCACATTATAAACATTGTTCCAGCAACAAGTATAATAACAGACATTATCCAAAATAGTGTGTTTTGACCTACCGCAGGATCAAGTAAAGGTATTGTAGGGACCAATTCTCCTGTGTTTTTATCAACATAATGAGAACCTATAGTATGTATGAGATTAGTTATATAAGCAGGGGCTTGTCC
>DAOTOD010000269.1:0-2778 GCA_035451165.1 Bacteroidales bacterium | reverse complement strand
TATTTAAATTATTAGCACTCTAAATGCAAATTAAATAAATGAATGAACAAAAAAATACAACAGAATATATCAAAAGTATAGAAAAGGGGAAAAGAAAAAAAAATATATTATTATAATTTAAGAGCTATGAGCATAATTAATAATTTTTAAATTTATTTTAAAGTTGAGATTTACTGGGAAGAATTAGTTTTTATCATGTACTTAAAAAATATTTTATTACTGCTTTTATAAGAAAATTTTTTTTTAATTTTTTTTATAACCTAAATTACGTTTTAATTTAACACTAATAAATTCTTTGATAAATAAATAAATAAATATAACATTTGTAAATAAATATCTTTTCCACATTCTTTTAGGCTCTTGCAAAAGTCTATAAAACCATTCAAGACCACATTTTTGCATCCACTTAGGGGCACGTTTAATGATACCAGCAACAACATCAAAACTTCCACCAACTCCCATTATAAAAGGAACATTAATAGTTCCTTTATATTTATTTAAAAAAATTTCTTTTTTAGGACTACTTATAGCCACAAATAATATATCCGCACCACTATCAGCAATTTGTTTAGCGACAAATTCTTCTTCGTTTTGTTTGAAGTATCCATTTCTATAACCGGCAATAATATCCTTGGAAAACTCATTCGAATATTTCTCTACAACTTTTTTTACTACTTCTTCTTTAGCTCCAAAGAAAAAAATTTTATAACCTTTTTCATAAGCCAATTTAACTAAATTCTGCATTAAATCAATACCAGTTATCCTTTCTGGTAAAGGTTTCCACAAGAATTACTCGCCCAAACAATAGCCTGCCCATCAGGATTAATGATATCGCTATTTACTACTGATTCATATAATTCTAGGTCTGTTTGCATATAAACTAATTTTGCAACATTAACAACAACATGCTTTAATTGTTTCTTTTCCCGTATAGATGTATTAATTATTTTAACGGTTTCTTCCATTGTTAAAATATCAAATGGGCAATTAAATATTATAATTCTATTATTCATTATATTGCCTCATATATAAACTTAAAGCATAGAACATCCATGATTGTGCCCACCTAATGTAAGGTATTTTTGAATTAAATTTTCTTTTTATTTGGTAGTAAAAATAACCTTTTTTATCTTGCATGGTATTTATTGTCCGTTTAGAACTTTTTCAGCCAGAGTTTTATAATTTTTTCGTAATCCAAGTCTAAATAATGTTACTATTAGTTGTGCAGGAGAGTGAATATCTATGGGGTATAAAGAATTATTATAATACTTCGATTTCCCATCATCAGTAAAAAAAGTGTTAATATAATAATTAAAACCTAGTTCCAAATTATATTTATAACTTTCATCCCCACTATATTTCATATATTCGCATATACATTCTAAATTATAGCCTGTATGAAAATTATCAATCCATTGATGAAATGGCAAAGTCCCATAAGCCCAGGAACCATTTTGATGCTGATAATTTTATAATTAGCTTTTAATTTTTTAAATGATATATAAAACAAGGAAAATAAGTATGATTTATGTGTAAATTATTTTTTTTTATTTTTAAGTAATTCTAATAAAAAAATTTTAATAAATTTAATATTAGATACGGCATACCTTTTCCATAATCTACGTGGTTCCTGATACACTCTATATAACCACTTCATCCCAATTTTTTGTACCCATATTGGGGCTCTTTTTATATGACCAGCTAAAACATCAAAACTACCGCCAACTCCCATAATAAAATTAACGTTTAATTTATCTCTATTTCTTTCTATAAATAGCTCCTTTTTAGGCGATGTAATACCTATAAAAAGAATTTCTGCTCCCGAATCGTTAATCATTTCTACAATTCTTTCTTCTTCATTCTCCTCAAAATAACCATTTCTATAGCCTGCAATTATTTCATTATTAAATTTTTCTTTAATATTTTTAATCATTTTCTCAAGTACTTCTTGTTTAGCCCCGAGGAAATAAATTCTATAGCCTTTTTCTGCAGAAACTTTAATAAGCTCAACAAAAAGATCAACTCCTGCTATTCTTTCTTTTAATGGTTTACCTAAAAATTTACTTGCCCAAAATACTGCCATACCATCAGGATTAACTATATCACAACTATTAATTATATCAAACATATAATTATTTTCATAGGCATAAACTATTTTATCTGTATTTATATCCATATAAATAGTTTTAATATTATTTCTAATATTGCTATCTATTATTTCAATTGTTTCTTTTAATGTTAAATTTGAAAATTTAATATTAAATAATGAAACCATACTAATTCTCTATGTTATTGATTAAATTATTAATAACATTTTCATATTTTTCTAACATCGTTTTATTTCTGAATTTCTTTAAATAATAATCATAGGCATTTTTACTTAATCTTTCATATTCACTGATGGACATACGTGATATATCTTGTAATTTTTTTTCTAATTCATAAATATCATTTACGTAAAAACCTTTATAATTATCAATGATTACTTCAACTGTCCCACCAACTGGTTTAGTAATACAAGGCTTGCTAAACATAATACCTTCAACCAATGATAAACATAGCCCTTCTTTTTCGCTAAAAACTAGAATAAAATCATATTTCCATTACTATAATTCATTAGATCTTTTTGGAGTTCACGGTGTAGGTGGAATATTTCCTGCATTATTAACAAGAGTTTTTTGCAAAACCTTCTATCAATAATTGAGCAGGATTAGTACACTGATACCCCTTGGCAATTATGGTTAAAATTTTTATCTGTAATCATTATAATGAGATACT
>DAOTOD010000268.1:0-2782 GCA_035451165.1 Bacteroidales bacterium | reverse complement strand
GTATTTAAGATAAATAAATTATCGGGATATATTATATTATTATTTGTATTTTGAATAAAATTTTTTTGTTTTATACATTTTTTTTTATGATTTTTGAAACTTTGCTGTTGCATTGTGTATTAAAAAAGTATAAAAATTTTATTGTAAATGATAATAATGTAATTTAACAAAGATAATAAACATTTATATTAAATATAATAAAAAATTATGTCAATTTATTTAAAAAATGCAAGATATATTAATTATGAAACCTTTGAAATAACAAATACACATATTAAGGTAGATAAAGGGTTTAATAATGAAATAGAGTTTTTAGATATTTTACCAGAGTATTATAATACAGAAGATGTAATTATAGATTGTAAAAATAATATTGTTACGCATTCTTTTGTTAATGCTCATCATCATGTATATTCAGCTTTAGCTAGAGGGATGAATCCTCCTAAAGTAATTCCTTCTAATTTTTATGAAATATTAAAATATGTATGGTGGGCATTAGATAAATGTTTAGATGCGGACATGATAAGACTTAGTGCCTTAGTGACTGCAATGACTTGTGCTAAGAACGGAGTTACTTTTGTAATTGATCATCATGCTTCGCCTTTTTATATTAAAAATTCTTTAAATATAATTGCAGAAGCTTTTGATGAAGTTGGAGTTTCACATTTATTATGTTATGAAATTACTGATAGAGATGGGCTTGATAAAGCAGAGGATGGTTTAATAGAAACAGAAGAATATTTAAAAAAACGACAAGGGCTTGTTGGGTTGCATGCTTCATTTACTATATCTGATAACACTTTAAATAAAGCTGTTGAGTTAACTAGAAAATTTAATTCAGGGATACATATACACGTTGCTGAAGATAAATATGACCAAGACTTTGCTATGGAGAATTATAATAAAAGAGTTATTGAACGTTTGGCTGGGGCAGGGGTATTAGATTTTTCTAAAACAATACTTGCTCATTGTATTCATATAAATGAAATTGAAAGGGATATAATTGCTAATTCTCCTTGTTGGGTAGTTCAAAATGCGGAAAGTAATTTGAATAATAATGTTGGTTTTTTTAATTCGGAAGGTTTAAGTGATAGAATTATGCTAGGTACAGATGGTATGCATAGTGATATGTTAAGAAGTGCGAAAGCAGCTTTTCTAATAGGTCAACCTTTTGATAAAGTTAAAGGTGGATTAACTTATAAAGCTGCTTATCAAAGATTTAGGAGGGCACACGATTATATTTCTAAAAATGGTTTTATAGGTGATGATAGTAATAATTTAGTAGTTTTAGATTATGATTCCCCCACACCTGTGAATGAATCAAATTTTGTTGGACATTTTATTTTTGGGATCGAATCACGTCACGTAAAACATGTTATTTCTAGTGGTGATTTAATTTTACATGATGGTAAATTAGTTAATGTTGATGAATCTGAAATATTAGAGCAATCACAAAAAATAGCAACTGAGTTATGGGAGTTAATGAGTAAGTAATTGAGTTTTTTAATATTTTAGTAACCGAGAATTTTAAGCATTGATTTGTAGCTTTGCTCTTTACTGAATAATTTAGTTACAATTTCTCCTTCTTCGTTTTTATCGATAATAATATGTTTAGGTGCTGGTATTAAACAATGCTGAATACCTCCATATCCTCCTAGTGATTCTTGATAAGCGCCTGTATGGAATAAACCTATATAAAGAGTATTACCATTGCCGTTTATTTTAGGTAAAAATATGGCATTAGCATGGGCTTCGGCGTTGTAGTAGTCGTGACTATCGCAAGTTAAACCGCCTAAATTAACTCTTTCGTATTCAGCATTCCAGTTATTAATTGCGAGTAAAATAAAACGTTGATTAATTGCCCATGTATCAGGTAATGTTGTCATAAAAGAACTGTCTATCATATTCCATAATTCGCGATCATTTTGTTTTTTTTGGTTAATGATAGAATAAAGTACGGCGCCGCTTTCTCCAACAGTAAAGGATCCAAATTCTGTGAATATATTAGGTTCAGGAACGCCATTTTGATTAGAGATAGTTTTAATTTGAGCTACAATTTCTTCAGCCATATATTCGTAGTCATAAGAAAAGGCAAGAGAATTTTTTATAGGGAATCCTCCACCTATATTTATAAATTCTAATTCTGGACATATTTTTTTTAGTTCACAATAAACATTAATACATTTAGATAATTCATTCCAATAATAAGCATCATCTTTAATACCTGTATTAATAAAGAAGTGTAACATTTTCAATTCGAAGAGTGGATTGTTTTGGATTTTATTTTTATAGAAATCTATTATTTCATTATATCGTATGCCAAGTCGTGAAGTATAAAATTCAAATTTAGGTTCTTCTTCTGATGCTATACGAATACCTACCTTACATTTATTTTTTAATAAAGGTGTAAGTTGATCAATTTCATATATATTATCTAATACGGGTATAACATTTGAAAATCCTTTTTCAATAATTTCTATTATGTTTTCTATATATTGAGGACGTTTAAAACCATTGCAAATAATATAAATATCTTTATTTAATTTACCTTGTTCATATAATTCATTTATTATATTTATATCGAAAGCAGAAGAAGTTTCAATATGTATATCGTTTTTTAGTGCTTCTTCGAGTACAAATGAAAAATGAGAACTTTTTGTACAATATGCATAATAATAATCACCTTGATAATCTACCTTAGCCATAGCAACATTAAATAATCTTTTAGCTCTTTGAATCTGTGAACTTATTTTAGGTAAATAAGTTAACTTAATAGGGGTAC
>DAOTOD010000267.1:0-2800 GCA_035451165.1 Bacteroidales bacterium | reverse complement strand
CTTTATTATTAATATTACATTATGGCAGATATTGAAAATAAAATACAAATACAAACTACTAAAAAAAAAGTATTAATCCTGTCATTATATTATCCGCCTTGTAATATTACCGCTGCACAAAGAGTATATTCATGGGCAAAGTATTTAAATGAACATAATATTTATCCTATAGTAGTTACTAGAAGGTGGGATTACCCTATAAAAGAACAATTAGATGCTTATAGAGAAACACCTCCGGATATTATCCATGAACAATATTTAGATTATGAAGTTTATTATTTACCTTATAAAGCAAATTTAAGAGATAAAATATTAGTTAAATATGGAGATAAAAGATTTAAACTAATAAGACGTTTACTGACATTAATTGAAATAATCTCTTTAAATTTTACTAATTTTTTCCTCCCATATAAAAACCTCTATAATTTTACTTATAAATACCTTAAAAATAATATTGATATCAAAATACTTATTACTACTGCTTACCCTTTTTCTATGTTTCGTTTTGCATATATGTTGAAAAAAAAATTACAGCATATTGAATGGATAGGCGATTATAGAGATTTATGGACCACCAGACCCGATGATCTTTTTATACCTAAAAATACTTTTTGGGGTAAAATAAGAGCATGGTTAGAACCAATCTCAGAAAAAAAATGGCTAAGTAATGCTTACGCTTTTACTTCTATTTCGCAAAAATATGTTGATATAATAGGTAAGTTTATTAATAAAAAAGGATATCCTATACTAAATGGATATATAGAAGAAGATTTTCAAATAAAAATACCAGAACCTGATAAAAATGTTTTTTTAATAACTTTTTTAGGCACACTTAAAGCTATGCAAAAAGTTGAAGTATTCTTAGATGCTTTTGAAAAAGCTTTATATTACTTTAAAGATAAAATAACAATAAAAATTAGATTTATTGGTACAGCTTATGAAGAAACAGCAGCACAACGATTGTATAATTATACAAAAAAATATAGCCAATATGTTGAAATAACTAAACGTATACATAGAGAGGAAGCTATTAAAAAGCAAATAGAATCACAATTACTTTTGTTAGTATCTTATAGTGGAGGTACTGGAGGAGGTACTGGCTCTAAAATGTATGAATATATTGGAACAGGGAAACCTATGTTTTTATGCCCATCAGATAAAGCTATGAT
The DNA here is from genome assembly GCA_035451165.1 of Bacteroidales bacterium. Lineage (GTDB taxonomy): Bacteria > Bacteroidota > Bacteroidia > Bacteroidales > JAKIYJ01 > JAKIYJ01. The sequence goes on along the minus strand of DAOTOD010000267.1, from coordinate 1,631 downwards.
GGAAGAAATAATTAAAACAACAGGACAAGGTTTCTTTTGTAATACAACTGATGAAGCTTATGAATTACTAGTGAAATTGATAGAAGAATTTTATCAAACAGGCCATATTTCAATGCCTAATTATAACGATGAGGTGAGAAAATACTACTCAAGACGTACGCAAACAAAATTATTAGCTGATTTAATCAATCATATTTAATATTTATTAGTTTTGCATAAATTTTAAATTTTTATAATTATGACAAATATGGAAATATTGTTTAATAAAGTAATTTTGACTTTATTACTACAATTCAATCAATTTAAAACTTTTGAAGAATTCCTAGCTACTAAAACTCATACTATACCACTTACAAATTTTATAATAAATTTATTATTAACAGCAATACTTGCCTATTTATTATCTTTAATTTATATAAGGTTTGGCCATTCGTTATCAAATAGAAAAATGTTTTCTAAAAATTTTGTTGTACTTGCGGTAACTACTATGCTTATAATTTCTATTGTTAAATCTTCGTTAGCTTTGTCCCTAGGACTTGTAGGAGCTTTATCTATCGTGAGATTTAGAGCAGCAATAAAAGAACCTGAAGAACTCTCATTTTTGTTCTTAAATATAGCTATAGGCTTAGGGCTAGGAGCTGACCAAAGAACAATTACTATAGTCGCTTTTATTATAATTGCTGCTATTCTTATATTAAGAGGCTGGAAGCCTTTTAAAGTGAATAATCAAAACCTTTATATAACTATAAGCGGAGTAAAAAGTAATTTATTCGATCCTCAAAAAATAGTTAATATTTTATCTAATTATTGTACAATGGTTAAAATGAAAAGATTAGATGAAAATAATGAACAAATAGAATTAGCTTTCCTTGTTGAATTTCCAGATTTTTATAAACTGGATAACGCAAGAACAGAATTGCTTAATCTCGTTCCTAATGCAAAAATTTCTTTTTTAGACAATAAAATATTAGACTAAATACATTTTTATAATGATTATTAAAAATTATAATACAAAAAATAAAATATCTCTTAAAAAAAATATTAAAATTTTATTGTTTATATTTTTAATATTAATAGTATTAATAAGCGGTATTTGTATAGGTATAAAAATTAATCAAAATAAAATTGTTAAAAGTTTATCTACTATTAAACAAGATTTGCTATACTTTTTTGGGGGGGAGATACTTACTGATATAAAAAATTATTATAATTCACATAAAGCTAATCCAGAAGTATTAATTATTGATATTAAACAAAAATATTATGATCGCTTAGCATATAATAGACAAATAGCTATGCAAAGAGGCTTACTTTTACCTTCGGAACGTGATGAAGTGCCTGCTACTATTACTTGGAGAGGTACAAAATATCAGGTGAAAATGAGGCTTAAAGGCGATATGCCTGACCATTGGACCGACGAAAAAAAATGGTCGTTTAGAATATCCGTTAAAGGCGATAATGCAATTATGGGAATGAAAAACTTTTCTATTCAATCGCCCGAAACTCGTGGCTCACTTAATGAATGGCTATATCATAAATTCTTAAATTATATAGGATTAATTAGTTTAAGATATGATTTTGTATCTGTTAAACTTAATGGAACAGACCTTGGAATTTATGCACTTGAAGAA